>NZ_JBXWCS010000006.1:0-272258 GCF_057320385.1 Enterobacter cloacae complex sp. 394F7
ACCAGGGCGTCCATCCGGTGACACCGTTTTCCGTGAGCAGGGTGGAGGAAATGGCCTGAATATCCTGCTGCTGAAAGATGCGGAAGTTCTGGCGCAGTCCGCAGCGCCAGAGTGGTGGGGCGATGGTCAGGTGATAATGCATCTGCCAGCCGTCGTTGTTGCCCAGAGCCACGGTAGTGACGATGCCACTGATACAGCGCTGTGGCGTGTTGCCCTGCCAGATGGTCAGAACGATATTTTTTTCCAGGAAATCAGGAGCAGTCAGTCTGAAGAGGGTGCTGGCAACGTTGACCTCCATCACAAAGGGAAGGGAGTATTGCTGGTAAAGGGTGAAATCCACCACGGCCAGTGCTGTCTCTTCCTGACCGTCGATACTGAGTGTAAAGCGTAGTCCTTTCAGTGACATAAACACATCTCCTTATGTTAATGAGCACAACGATATCTCTTCTTAACGAAGGGAAAAATAATGGATGGTTAAATTCAATATAAATTCAGAAAACATTTATCTTATTATTTTTAAAATATATTAATTGGATGCAACTATTTGTTTTTATGATATATTTGATAATGCGCGCTGTTTAAAATAAATAAAGTCAATAAAATTTAATAGTCCGGTATGATACATACAAACTTGTTTATATAATTACTCACACATATTCATCCGCTCTTGAAAAACAATGCTCCTGCTTTTCCCGCTAACAGAATGTAAGGACAGTAAGATGATGAAAATGACCCGTATTGCTGTGGTCGCTGCGTCTCTGATGGCATGCAGTTTCACGGCGCAGGCCGCAAATGTGGAAGCTGCTCCAGCACCATCGCAGGATCCGCTGGTACAGCACCTGAAGCTCAGCAATGACCAGGTTAAGAAGATTGACGATCTCCACAAACAGCTGGAACAAAATGTCAGCATGATCCCGATGACCGGCGTGAAGAACGGCGCACTGATCGACATGTTCCAGGCGGGTAAATGGGATGAAAGTACGGTGAAAAGCCAGCTTGCCGCTTTCAGTAAAATTGAGGAGCAAACCCGTTATTATCGCGTGAAATATTACTTCGACGTCAGCCAGGTATTGACGCCGGAACAGCGTAAACAGATCAGAACCGATATGGCTAACGCGCTGGCAGAGTAATGTCGTACCCGCGCATGACGCGGGTATTTATTTCTTGATCGCCGTCACTTTTAGAAATTACTCGCTAAAAAGCCTCACCACGAAGCAAAATTTCCTCTAAAAAAAGAATATCCTTATTTATCTTGTGACTTTTTTCTCCTTCGCTCCGGTTACTATTTTCCCACACCAATAATACGCACCTGCACTCCTCTTACTCGCTATCGCTGGCGATAAGAACAACATAAAAACAATGTCTTACCCTACAAAAAGCGAGTGCCTTATGGATACGGCTACAAACAGCAGTGTGATTGTGAATGATTCCCCCGCGGCAAGGCGGGCGGGAATGCGTGAGAGCGAATGGCGCGAGGCGATCAAGTTCGACAGTACCGATACGGGCTGGGTCATCATGAGTATCGGGATGGCCATCGGCGCGGGGATTGTTTTTCTCCCGGTGCAGGTCGGATTAATGGGGCTGTGGGTCTTTTTGCTCTCGTCCGTGATTGGATATCCGGCGATGTATTTATTCCAGCGCCTGTTTATTAATACGCTGGCGGAATCACCGGAATGCAAAGATTATCCGAGCGTCATTAGCGGATATCTCGGGAAAAACTGGGGCATCTTATTAGGCGCACTCTATTTTGTGATGCTGGTCATCTGGATGTTTGTCTATTCCACCGCCATTACCAACGACAGCGCCTCTTATTTGCAGACCTTTGGCGTTACCGACGGGCTACTCTCAGAAAACCCGTTCTACGGGTTAGTGCTGATCTGTATTCTGGTGGCCATCTCTTCCCGCGGTGAAAAGCTGCTGTTTAAAGTCTCCAGCCTGATGGTGTTGACCAAGCTATTTGTGGTTGCCGCGCTGGGCTTGTCAATGATTGGCCTCTGGCATTTAGCCAACGTAGGCATGCTGCCGCCAATGGGGCTGCTGATTAAAAATGCCATCATTACGCTTCCCTTTACCTTAACCTCAATTCTGTTTATTCAGACCTTAAGCCCGATGGTGATCTCCTACCGTTCACGGGAAAAGTCCGTTGAGGTGGCGCGTCATAAAGCGCTGCGGGCCATGAATATCGCCTTTGGCGTGCTGTTTGTGACGGTATTCTTCTACGCCGTCTCCTTCACGCTGGCGATGGGGCACGATGAAGCGGTCAAAGCCTATGAGCAGAACATCTCTGCCCTGGCGATTGCGGCGCAGTTTATCAGCGGAGAGGGTGCGGGCTGGGTCAAAATCGTCAGCGTGATCCTCAATATCTTTGCTGTTATGACGGCGTTCTTCGGCGTCTATCTTGGTTTTCGCGAGGCCACGCAGGGCATCGTGATGAACATCCTGCGTCGCAAAATGTCGGCAGAGAAAATCAATGAAAACACCGTCCAGCGTGGGATCATGCTGTTCGCCATCCTGCTGGCCTGGAGCGCGATTGTGTTAAACGCGCCGGTGCTGAGCTTCACGTCTATTTGCAGCCCCATCTTCGGCATGGTGGGCTGTCTGATCCCTGCATGGCTGGTCTACAAGGTACCCGCCCTGCATAAATATAAAGGCGTATCACTGGTGATTATCATCATTACCGGGCTGCTGCTTTATGTTTCTCCTTTCCTCGCATTCTCCTGAGGAGCAATTAAGGTCGTAACGATGTCTGAGCAAACTAACCCTTTATGGAATCATTTTATTCGCGCGGTGCAGGAAGAGGTTAAACCTGCCTTGGGGTGCACTGAACCCATCTCTCTGGCGCTGGCCTGTGCGATAGCCGCTGAGCACCTGCCCGGTGAGGTAACGCGCATTGAAGCATGGGTATCGCCCAATCTGATGAAAAACGGGCTTGGCGTAACGGTACCCGGCACCGGCATGGTCGGGCTACCCATTGCGGCGGCGCTGGGAGCGACGGGCGGGAATGCCCGCGCCGGGCTGGAGGTGCTAAAAGGGGCGTCAGCCGATGCGCTGGAACGCGCCAAAGCCCTGCTCAATGCGGGTCAGGTCCTGGTGAAACTGCAGGTGCCGTGCGAGGAAATCCTTTATTCGCGCGCCTGTGTTTATGCCGGAGAGGCCTCGGCCATGGTGACCATCGCAGGCGGGCATACTCGCGTGGTGGAGGTGGTCTGTGAGGGCGAAACACGCTTCACCCGTGATGAACAGCCGGGAGAGGCGGGTGACGATCCGCTGGAGGTGTTCTCTCACACCACGCTGTCGGCGATCCTCACGTTCGTGGAGCAGGTTCCGTGTGAGGCGATCCGCTTTATTCTGCAGGCGGGGCAGCTTAACGATGCCCTTTCTCGTGAAGGGCTGAGCGGAAAATGGGGGCTGCATATTGGCGCGACGCTGAATAAGCAGCGTATGCGCGGATGGATGGCGAAGGATGTTGGCTCGGACATTGTTATCCGCACCAGCGCGGCCTCTGACGCCCGAATGGGCGGTGCTACGCTTCCGGCAATGAGCAATTCAGGGTCCGGCAATCAGGGGATCACCGCCACCATGCCGGTAGTGGTTGTGGCGGAGCACGTTCAGGCTGATGAGGAACGGCTGGCCAGAGCGCTGATGCTGTCCCATCTTTCGGCGATCTATATCCACGCCCAGCTTCCGCGCCTGTCGGCGCTGTGCGCTGCGACAACCGCAGCGATGGGGGCGGCAGCCGGCATGGCCTGGCTGATGGGGGGAAACTATCAAACGATCGCGATGGCCATCAGCAGTATGATCGGTGACGTCAGTGGGATGATTTGCGACGGCGCGTCAAACAGTTGTGCGATGAAAGTCTCAACCAGCGTCAGCAGTGCCTGGAAAGCGGTGATGATGGCGCTGGATGAGTCTGCCGTGACGGGCAATGAAGGGATTGTGGCGCACGATGTGGAGCAGTCTATCTCTAACCTGTGCGCGTTAGCGTGCCGCTCAATGCAGGCAACGGACCGGCAGATTATTGAGATTATGGCGAGTAAGGTGTAGCGAGTTCAGGGGCTCGATCGGTTCCCTCTCCCTGTGGGAGAGGGTTAGGGTGAGGGCATTCTCTACACCGGCA
Source organism: Enterobacter cloacae complex sp. 394F7 (assembly GCF_057320385.1). Lineage (NCBI taxonomy): Bacteria > Pseudomonadati > Pseudomonadota > Gammaproteobacteria > Enterobacterales > Enterobacteriaceae > Enterobacter > Enterobacter cloacae complex sp. 394F7. The sequence continues at coordinate 4,118 of NZ_JBXWCS010000006.1, forward strand.
AATCAATCAGCAGCGCACGCAGCGGCGTATCGGCCACCAGCGTAATATTCGCTTCATCACGAATAAATGCCCCGTCGCCGCAGGTGAGCGCCTCTTTCTCTTCCGTGTGCGTTACCGCATGCACCGTACCGTGAATCGATTGCAGGTAGGCGCGTGGGCCATGAAGCTGGAAGCTAGCCTGTTCACCTTTCTTCAGTTCGATATGGTGTAGCCACACCTGTTGACGCAGTTGCAGGCTGCCTTTGCTCCCGTCCGGAGAAGCGATCAGCTGTTGCTTTTCGCTCTGCAGATCGATTTTTTGCACCAACGGATTTTCCCGCTCAGGGCAGGCATCCAGCCATAGCTGCATGCGGGTCAGCGTTTTGTCTTTGCTGAGGTTATGCTCGCTATAGCTAATGCCTGGCTGCGTGGAAATTAACAGCGCTTCGCCAGCCTTTGCCTGGACATGATTGCCCTCGCTATCGCGGTATTCTGCCTCGCCTTCCAGGATCAGGTTCAGGATATCGACTTTCGGATACGTACGCGGCTGGAAGGAGGCGCCCGGGGCGAGCACTTCCTGATTTAACACGCGCAGTGAAGCGTAACCGAGGAGTTTAGGGTCAAAGTAGTGTCCAAAGGAAAAGGTGTAGCGGGCCTGCAGCCAACCGAAATCGGCTTGTCCGCACTGTTTAGCTGTTCTTGTCGTAATCATAAACTTGACCTCTCTTTACACTAAAACAATGGTAAAGGTATGGACGCTTCATTGTTAGCCAGATATTCTGCCCGGTATGTTCAAATTTCCTGAATGAGAACGAGATGGCTAAAGAGAGAGCATTGACGCTTGAGGCGCTTCGCGTCATGGACGCGATTGACAGGCGTGGCAGCTTTGCCGCCGCGGCAGATGAACTGGGGCGCGTTCCGTCTGCGCTCAGCTATACCATGCAAAAGCTGGAGGAAGAGCTGGACGTGGTGCTCTTTGACCGTTCCGGTCATCGAACAAAATTCACGAACGTTGGACGGATGCTGCTGGAACGTGGTCGCGTACTGCTGGAAGCGGCGGATAAACTGACGACGGACGCCGAGGCGCTGGCACGCGGCTGGGAAACCCACCTGACGCTGGTCACTGAGGCTCTGGTGCCTACCGAGGCGTTATTCCCGCTGGTAGACAGGCTGGCAGACAAAGCGAACACGCAGCTTTCAATCATCACCGAGGTGCTGGCAGGCGCGTGGGAGCGTCTGGAGACGGGCAGGGCGGATATCGTGATTGCGCCGGATATGCACTTCCGTTCATCGTCTGAGATCAACTCCCGTAAACTCTACAGCGTGATGAACGTTTACGTCGCCGCGCCAAATCACCCGATTCACCAGGAGCCGGAGCCGCTTTCTGAAGTGACGCGCGTGAAGTACAGGGGCGTGGCGGTTGCGGATACCGCGCGCGAACGTCCGGTGCTAACGGTGCAGTTGCTGGATAAACAGCCGCGTCTGACGGTCACATCGCTGGAAGATAAGCGCCAGGCATTGCTGGCAGGACTGGGCGTGGCGACCATGCCGTATCCGTTTGTTGAAAAAGACATTGCTGAAGGGCGTCTGCGCGTCGTCAGCCCGGAGTACACCAGCGAAGTGGATATCATTATGGCGTGGCGTCGCGACAGCATGGGCGAAGCCAAATCGTGGTGTTTGCGAGAAATTCCAAAGCTCTTTGCGCATCACAACAAATAAAAGAGTAAGCCCGATGTGCCTAAGCGCCATCGGGCATAAATTTACGCGCCGATCTTCGGATCCGGACCAAAGCGGTTTTCACCCGGCGTCCCGCTCTGACAGTTGAAGATTAAAATCACAATCCACCCCACTACCGGGATTAACAGCAGCAGTAACCACCAGGCGGAACGATCCGTGTCGTGAAGCCGGCGGAACTGTACGGCCCAGGACGGCAGAAGAATAAAGATGGCATAAATCGATGTAAGGACGCCTTCCCCACTCGCCCACTCCCAGCCCAGAATTTTATCCACGATGCTCAGCACCAGAGCAAAAATGAAGTTCACCAGAATGAACATCCAGTACTCTTTGCGGCGCGCGCGGCCACCAAATCCAATGTAGTTGCGCAGTACGTTTAAATACCAATCCATTTCCTTGCCTCATTTATCAGTCAATCACTTGTTTTCTAAGCGATCGAGGTAAGGATAGATGGAGATTGTGAATTAAAAAAGGGCATCTCACGATGCCCTTAATATTTATCCAAAACGAACGTCGCGCCCGTGGGGTTCATTCAGATCCTGCCACGGCCCGATGGATATAATACCCGTCGGGTTAATGGTTTTGTGGCTGCGGAAATAGTGGGTGCGGATATGGTCAAAATCGACCGTTTCGGCAATTCCCGGCATCTGGTAGATGTCGCGCAGGAAACCATACAGGTTCAGATAATCGCTGATGCGGTGTTTGTCACACTTAAAGTGGGTGACATAGACCGGATCAAAGCGAACCAGCGTCGTCCACAGGCGGATATCCGCTTCCGTCAGACGATCGCCCGTCAGGTAGCGGTGCTGGCCGAGGATCTGCTCCAGACGCTCAAGAGATTCAAAGACTTTTCCGACCGCTTCGTCGTAGGCTTCCTGGCTGGTGGCAAAACCGGCCTTGTAAACGCCGTTATTAACGTTGTCGTAAATCCAGCTGTTCAGCTCATCGATTTTGTCTCGCAGCTCAACCGGATAGTAATCCCCGGCGCGCGCGCCATGGGCGTCGAAGGCGGTGTTGAACATGCGGATGATCTCCGCAGATTCATTGCTGACAATCGTCTGGTTTTTCTTATCCCACAGAACCGGTACGGTGACGCGCCCGGTGTAGTGTGGGTCGGCGCGCAGATAAAGCTGGTAGAGGAAATCGTGATGATACAGTTCATCACCCGTCGCAGCAGGGAAATCACGGTCGAACGTCCAGCCGTTTTCCAGCATTAGCGGGTTCACCACCGACACCGGAATTAAGGATTCGAGGCCTTTCAGCTTGCGCACAATTAGCGTGCGGTGCGCCCACGGGCAGGCGAGGGAAACATAGAGGTGATAACGATCTTTCTCAGCCGCAAAGCCACCTTCGCCACTCGGGCCGGGAGCACCATCGGCGGTAAGCCAGTTACGGAAGGCCGAAACAGAGCGCTTGAAGCGTCCACCGGTGGATTTGGTGTCATACCAGACATCCTGCCAGACGCCGTCTACGAGTTGTCCCATTTTTTTCTCCTCCGTCAGATAGCAAAAGCGAGGAGAGGTCTCCTCGCTTTGTGTTTATTCAGTATAGCGTTCTTACCATTTCTTATTCAGAACGCGGTCGATGCTGTATGCGCCCGGGCCGGTGACAGCCAGCAGCAGGAAGCCACCCGCGATGGTCAGGTTTTTCATGAACATCAGGGAGTTCACACCTTCAGCAAAGTTGCTGTGGAAGATGAACGCCGTCAGCAGGGTGAAACCTGCGGTAAACAGCGCGGTGGTACGGGTCAGGAAGCCGAACAGTACCGCCAGGCCGCCGCCGAACTCAAGCAGAATGGTCAATGGCAGCATGAAGCCCGGAACGCCCATGGCTTCCATATACTGCTGGGTACCCGCATAACCGGTGATTTTGCCCCAACCTGCAACGATGAACAGAATTGGCATCAGAATACGTGCTACCAGTACACCAACATCTTCTAATTTTTTCATTTTACTCTCCAGGAAACCACATCAGCGGCTGAACATTATTTCTCTGCAAATTCGGGTAGATACCGCGTCTTTGCTGTCGATGGAGAGCATCATAAACGTGACGGTTGGCGATTGTTAGCAAGGAAAACTGTCAATCTTTTTCAAAGATATTGAGTAAGGGCAGGTGCGCGCTGGTGCCCTCACCCCAACCCTCTCCCACAGGGAGAGGGCGTAAAAACAAAAAACGGTAACCAGGGTTACCGTTTTGCTTTTATCACCGAAGCTGCTGCTGGCGAATCGTGGCTTTCACCAGGCGCCAGGCGCTCCAGGCACCAAAACCGCGTCGGGCCCAACGGATCAGCATATTCGGATGACGGATCGTCCAGATTGCCATCACACTGCTGCCAACCAGAGCCCAGGAACGCAGGCTCAGGAAGGTGTTCCAGCCACGGTCAAACCGACGCGTCGCGTCAATCCAGTCGCGGCGGCTGGCAGACAGATCCAGCCGTTGCTGCTGGATCTGACTTAACAGAAAGGCTTTTCGCTTTTCACGTTCGGCTTTATCGCTCACGGCTTGTCATCCTCCAGCAGAGCGCGATCGTTCGCCAGCTCCTGGCGCGTATGGCGCAGGAAAGTGGACTTACGCGCTTTGCGCATCGTCCAGATACCGCCAATCAGTGCTGCAACCAGCAAAACGACGGTGGTGGCAATCATCGCGTTGAGTCGATATTGCGGATCGATGGCCCAGATGATGAGTACCATCAGGCTCATCAGACCAAACGCGGCGAAGAGCATGGTCAGTCCAAGCATCAGCAGCATCTGGAAGAGGTTGGCTTTCTCCTCTTCCAGCTCTACCACTGCCAGCCGGACGCGCGTTTCGGCAATCCCGACCAGCGTCGTTAAGATACGCTGGCCGATGCCGAGGACGTTGTTAGCAGGCCCTTGTGCGTGACGAGGATCTTCCATATCAACGACGCGTCAGCAGTACGCCCAGTACCACACCGATTGCGGCACCAATACCGACACCCGTCCACGGATTATCGCGTACATATTCGTCGGCGCGAGCGGCGGCTTCACGGGTCTGTTTCGCCAGCGCATCACCGGTTTCACCCAGACGATGACGGCTCTCTTTCAGCGCTTGCTCCGCTTTACTGCGCAGTTTGCTGACCTCTTCTTTTGACTTATCTGCGGAGGAGTTCAGCACCTCTTCAAGGGTGTCAGCCAGGGATTTCAGTTCAGCGCGCAGATGTTCAGACGTCGTATCTTTTGACATGATTTTCTCCTGTTGAGATTTCCGTTAACTCAATAATCGCGAGCTTCCAGCGCTTTCAGGTCGTCCTGCGCTTCTTTCAGCTTTCTCTCGCGCTTGGTAATTTTTTCCGCATCCCCTTTCTCTTTCGCTTCCTGCAGGTCGCGACGGCGCTCGGCTATTTCGTCCTTCTGTTCAGCGATTTTTTTCTGGTGATCGGCACGCAGTTTGCTGTCCGAACAGTTAGCTTTGACTTCACTCAGCGCTTTTTTCAGACCCTCAACACGATGCTGATTGTTGTGCTTTTCGGCATAACCGATCTCACGCTGAATATCCTGCTCTTTCTCCTGACAGAGAGAGTTAGCGAAGGATGCAGTGCTTAAAGATAAAAGGGCCAGAGCCAGAGTAATGCGGAATTTCATTATCGAAACCTTCCATTGTGTTGCGGCATACGCCGCTATCCAGACTAAGCGGAGAACATCTGAGGGGTGCTCCGCGTACTTAAGCATAGTAAGTAAACGGGGGATTCACCAAAGTAAGTGAAAAGATTCGGAATCCTGGTAATTATCCAAATCGATGCGACGTATCGCGAATCAGCGACAGCCAGGACGCAGGCTGGCTGTCATCGTCCTGCTGAGCAATGATATATCCATGGGGCAGCGTGCGGTCGAGAACCACTTTCGCGGCCGCGCTCTGCGCACGGGAGTCAAACTTGATCAGTAACACATCATTTTGCGGCGTAATGCTTTTAAAGCGGATCCCGTTGGCATCCAGATGATGCCAGACAGAGAAACCATCAGGTACGCTGGCACCCTGATTCACCGGGCGAATGGCCAGCGTAGACTCCTGATGCGAAAGCGCGCTCCAGACCAGAAGCATGGCGCTAATTAGCACCAGCACGGTCAGGGCATACGCACAACGACGCAGGGAGAGCGCTGAGATAACCATTGCTAGCTCCTGGCTCCGTATTTTTTCTTCCACAGGACAACCAACGAACCAATCAGGCCGAAGACCAGCAGAACGACAGGCAGCAGCATCAGGCATGACATCAGCTGATCTTCATACTTCATAAAGACCGGCGTTTTACCCAGCGCATAGCCCAGCGTGGTGAGGATCAGCACCCACAACAGGCCGCTCATCCAGTTAAAGAACTGGAAGCGCGCGCTGCTGAGCCCTGAAAGACCTGCGATGGTTGGCAGCAGGGTACGCACAAAGGCGATAAAACGGCCAATCAGCAGTGCCGAAAGTCCGTGCTTATGGAAAAGATGGTGCGCCCGCTGATGGTAATGGGCGGGAAGATGAGAGAGCCAGTTCTGCACGAGTCGCGTATTGCCAAGCCATCGTCCCTGGATGTAGCTCACCCAGCAGCCGAGGCTGGCGGCGACGGTCAGTAAAAAAATGGTTTGCGGGAATGCCATCGCCCCTTTAGCGCACAGCACGCCGACCAGCACCAGCAAACTGTCGCCTGGCAAAAAGGCCGCAGGCAGCAGACCGTTCTCAAGGAACAGGATCATAAACAAGACAAAATAGAGCATGCCAATCATGGAAGGGTTGGCCAGCGTTTCGAAATCCTGAGCCCAGAGGGCATTCAGTAGTTGGGTCAAAAGTTCCATTCAGTGTTCCTGGAAATCGGTTAACGTCACGCCTGTTATCCGGGACAAACAGCACGGCGACATTATTGTGATTTCATTATGGTCGCTCGCGGACACATTGCGGTGTGGCCAACACTGTTCCCTGTTAATTGGCTGGTTAGCAAGCACTAACTTACAAAATAAGGAATTGAATCCAATTGTAACAAAGCCCAACGTTCTGCGTCACAGAATTTGCAGGGTGTGATGATTTTGGCGTAAGCCCTGGAAGTGAGCGAGGGGATTTACAAAGGCTGACACTATATATGTTTTGCTTACCCATCAGCGCCGGAAGGCGCAGCGAAGCGCCTGCCAGCACGGAGGCAAACTATTTTGCCTGACTTGAGGCGGTATCGAGATGAACGACCGGATTATCCGCAAAAAGATAACGGTCAGCGTTAAATTCGAAGTCGTCACTGGTCTCATTGAACAACATCTGCTTGGTGTTCTCCAGGTGCTGCCACATGGCCAGTTTCGCGGCATGGGGATCTTTACGAATCAGCGCCTTGAGGATTTGGTCGTGATCGTCACACCAGTTATCCACCGTTCGAGAATCGATATGATCGTGCAGTTTTTTCCAGTACGGGTTGTGAACGCGCTGAGTCCACATTTTTTCTACAATTGCGGCCAGCGCGGTATTTTGTGTTGCCAGTGCCACCTGAACGTGGAACTGCAGATCCCACTCCGAATCGCGGAAACATTTTTCCTTGCGGGCGTTCTCCTGGATCTCCATCAGTTTCATGATGTCCTGCTTGGTCACCTGGGTTGCCGCAAATTCCGCAATGTTGCTTTCAATGAGCTGGCGGGCCTGGAGCAGCTCAAACGGACCATAGCTGGCAAATTCCAGGCTTTCGTCCGCAACAGGAGAGTGTTTAGGCTGATTAGAAATCACATGAATGCCGGAACCTTTGCGAACCTCAACGTAACCTTCCACTTCCAGCATGATGATCGCTTCACGCACCACGGTGCGGCTCACGTTTTTTTCATCGGCTATGAAGCGCTCAGCGGGGAGTTTGTCACCGACAAGATAGACCCCTTGCTCGATGCGATCTTTCAGCTCGGCAGCAAGTTGTTGATATAAACGACGTGGTTCGGTGATTTCCATATGCGCTCCAGGCAGGGTACGGCGGATGATTTGTTATACCACTTTTGCATGCCACTCTCCAGATTTTGCCATTAAAAAAGCCGCCCGGAGGCGGCTGGTTTTATAGCTGGGGTAAGCGCAGCGCCACCCGGCACAGCAATGCTAACTCTGCGTCGCCGGTTTCCCGAGGGACTCTTTCGCCAGTTCGTCGGCAGATTTGCTTTTCAGCACCGTCCAGATAACGACTGCCCCCATCAGGTCGAAGATAGCCAGTACCGCAAACAGCGGGCTGAAACCGATGGTATCCGCCAGCGCACCCACCACCAGCGCAAACAGGGTACTTGCGGTCCAGGCGGCCATCCCGGTCAGGCCGTTGGCCGTTGCCACTTCGTTACGGCCGAACACGTCAGATGAGAGGGTAATCAGCGCACCGGAGAGCGACTGGTGAGCAAAGCCACCGATGCACAGCAGGGCGATAGCCACGTACGGGCTGGTGAACAGGCCGATCATCCCCGGGCCAATCATCAGCAGTGCGCCCATGGTCACGACCATCTTACGGGAAACAATCAGGTTCACCCCAAACCAGCGCTGGAACAGTGGCGGCAGGTAACCACCCACGATACAGCCCAGGTCAGCGAACAGCATGGGCATCCAGGCGAACATGGCGATCTCTTTCAGGTTAAAGCCATAGACCTTAAACATGAACAGTGGGATCCAGGCGTTAAAGGTGCCCCAGGCCGGTTCAGCCAGGAAACGTGGCAGCGCGATACCCCAGAACTGACGGGTCCCCAGGATCTGCCAGACGGACATTTTTTTGCCGTTGTTGGTCTGGTGCTGCGCTTCCTGACCGCCAATGATGTACTCGCGTTCTTCTTCAGACAGTTTTTTCTGGTCACGCGGGTGTTTATAGAACACCAGCCACGCCATGGCCCAGGCAAAGCTCAGTACGCCAGAGATAATAAACGCCATCTGCCAGCTGTGCATGACGATGGCCCACACCACCAGAGGAGGGGCAATCATCGCCCCGATGGACGAGCCGACGTTGAAGTAACCGACCGCAATAGAACGCTCTTTTGCCGGGAACCACTCAGAGCTGGCTTTCAGCCCTGCCGGGATCATCGCCGCTTCCGCCGCACCTACCGCGCCGCGTGCCAGCGCCAGGCCACCCCAACTGCCTGCCAGCGCCGTTGCACCGCAGAATACCGCCCAGGCGATGGCGAAGAAGGCATAACCGATTTTGGTACCGAGAATGTCCAGCACATAGCCTGCAACAGGCTGCATGATGGTATAAGCCGCGGAGTAGGCGGCAATGATGTAGGAGTATTGCTGCGTGGAGATGTGCAGCTCTTCCATCAACGTGGGCGCGGCGGCTGCCACGGTGTTACGCGTGAGGTAGCCCAGCACGGTGCCGAGCGTCACCAGTGCGATCATATACCAACGTAACCCTTTAATTTTACGCATCTAAAACCTCATCGTTATGTTATTTCCGTGCCAGGGCACGGCAACCTCTCACCGGTTTGGGGGAGGGCTGTGTAACGGGAGGGGCGTAACCGGGAGAACGTCCCGGAACGGCCCGAACCTTGCCATAAATAAGCGTGCATAAGTCGGTTTCCGTACCGTTAAATCCGATGTCTGACACCGGTAATGCATTCCGTCGGCTGCGTGTTTGCGACGGCGAAAAGATAACTTGTCATACAACTTTAAAAGGTGAGTGACATCACAAATGCATGATTCTTTGTAGGGGCATTATCTGGCGCAGGCGAAGCCAGTTCTGACGCGGTCTGCAGAAGGGTTTACCTCATTTGGGGTAATTTTTTTGTCCAGGTTTATTGATCCAACTCACGAAAAAAACCTCAGGCTCTGGAAATTGGTGTGATAACTTTGCAGCATCTGAACATAAGCTTTCTGCCGCTCCCGTTACGAGGAAGACGATAATGACACCGTTTATGACCGACGATTTTCTGTTAGATACTGAATTTGCCCGCCGCCTGTATCACGACTACGCAAAAGACCAGCCCATTTTTGATTACCACTGCCATTTACCGCCGCAGCAGGTTGCCGACAATTACCGTTTTAAAAACCTGTATGACATCTGGCTGAAGGGCGATCACTATAAATGGCGCGCCATGCGCACCAACGGCGTCGCTGAACGCCTGTGTACCGGCGACGCAAGCGACCGCGAGAAATTTGATGCCTGGGCGGCTACCGTGCCGCAGACCATCGGTAACCCGCTCTATCACTGGACGCACCTCGAACTGCGCCGTCCGTTTGGCATTACCGGTAAGCTGCTTTCACCGGCTACGGCGGATGAGATCTGGGAGCAGTGCAACGACTTGCTGGCTCAGGATAACTTCTCCGCGCGCGGCATCATGAAGCAGATGAACGTGAAGATGGTGGGCACCACCGACGACCCGATCGACTCGCTTGAACATCACGCGGTCATTGCAAAAGACACCGCGTTTGATATCAAAGTGCTGCCAAGCTGGCGTCCGGATAAAGCCTTTAACATCGAACTCGACACTTTTAGCGACTATATGGTCAAGCTGGGCGAGGTTTCTGACACCGACATCCGTCGTTTTGCGGACCTGCAGAGTGCGCTGATCAAACGTCTGGATCACTTTGCGGCACACGGCTGTAAAGTCTCTGACCATGCCCTGGATGTGGTGCTGTTTGCAGAATCTAACGAAGCCGAGCTGGATAGCATTCTGGCGCGCCGTCTCTCCGGTGAAGCCCTGAGCGAGCATGAAGTCGCCCAGTTCAAAACTGCGGTACTGGTCTTCCTTGGCGCTGAATATGCCCGTCGCGGCTGGGTGCAGCAGTACCACATTGGCGCGCTGCGTAATAACAACCAGCGTCAGTTCAAACTGCTGGGCGCGGACGTGGGCTTTGACTCCATTAACGACCGTCCGCTGGCCGAAGCGCTCTCTAAACTGCTGAGCAAACAGAACGAGCAAAACCTGCTGCCCAAAACCATTCTCTACTGCCTGAACCCGCGCGATAACGAAGTGCTGGGCACCATGATCGGCAACTTTCAGGGTGAAGGGATGCCGGGCAAGATGCAGTTCGGCTCCGGCTGGTGGTTCAATGACCAGAAAGATGGCATGGAGCGTCAGATGACGCAACTGGCGCAGTTGGGTCTGTTAAGCCGCTTTGTCGGCATGCTGACCGACAGCCGCAGTTTCCTCTCCTACACCCGCCACGAATACTTCCGCCGCATTCTGTGCCAGATGATTGGCCGCTGGGTGCACGCGGGCGAAGCACCGGCGGATATCCAGCTGCTTGGCGAGATGGTGAGAAACATCTGCTTTAACAATGCGCGTGACTACTTCGCCATTGAACTGAACTAAGCCCGTTTGAGGTTGATATGCACTACATCAAAATCCATTCGCTGGATAACGTCGGCGTCGCGCTGGCAGATCTGACCGAAGGAACAGAGGTCACTTTCGGTAATCAATCGGTCACGTTGCGCCAGGCCATTGGACGTGGACATAAGTTTGCCCTGATCCCCATTATGAAAGGGGAGAACGTGGTGAAGTACGGTTTACCGATTGGCCATGCGCTGGCGGATATTGCGCCGGGTGAATACATTCATTCCCACAATACCCGCACCAATCTGAGCGATCTGGACGAGTACAGCTATCAACCTGATTTCCATGCGCAAGAGGAGCAGGCGGCGGATCGTGAGGTGCAGATCTACCGCCGCGCCAACGGTGAGGTAGGGATCCGCAACGAACTCTGGATCCTCCCGACCGTCGGTTGCGTGAATGGGATCGCGCGTCAAATCCAGACGCGTTTCCTGAAAGAGACTCACGATGCCGAAGGCATTGACGGCGTGCACCTGTTCAGCCACACCTACGGCTGTTCACAGCTGGGTGACGATCACATCAACACCCGTACCATGCTGCAAAACATGGTGCGTCATCCGAACGCGGGGGCGGTGCTGGTGATTGGCCTGGGCTGCGAGAACAACCAGGTGGATGCCTTCCGGGAGACGCTGGGCGAGTTTGACCCTGAGCGCGTGCACTTTATGGTGTGTCAGCATCAGGATGATGAAGTGGAAGCGGGCGTTGAGCAACTGCACCAGCTGTATGAGGCGATGCGCCACGATAAACGTGAGCCAGGCAAGCTGAGCGAGCTTAAGTTTGGGCTGGAGTGTGGTGGCTCGGACGGTCTTTCCGGGATCACCGCGAACCCGATGCTGGGCCGCTTCTCGGACTATGTGATCGCCAACGGGGGAACGACGGTGCTGACGGAAGTGCCGGAGATGTTCGGTGCCGAGCGTATCCTGATGAGCCACTGCCGTGATGAAGCGACGTTTGAGAAAACGGTCACCATGGTGAATGATTTCAAACAGTACTTCATCGCTCATAACCAGCCGATTTATGAGAACCCGTCGCCGGGTAACAAAGCAGGTGGGATCACCACGCTTGAAGAGAAGTCACTGGGTTGTACCCAGAAAGCGGGCGCCAGCCAGGTGGTGGATGTCCTGCGCTACGGCGAACGCCTGAAAACCCACGGACTGAACCTGCTGAGCGCCCCGGGGAACGATGCGGTTGCCACCAGCGCGCTGGCCGGTGCCGGCTGCCACATGGTGCTGTTCAGCACCGGCCGCGGTACGCCGTACGGCGGGTTTGTCCCGACGGTCAAAATTGCCACCAACAGTGAACTGGCGGCGAAGAAAAAGCACTGGATCGACTTTGATGCCGGTCAGCTCATTCACGGTAAAGCAATGCCTGAATTGCTGACGGAGTTTGTGGACAGTATTGTGGAATTTGCCAACGGCAAGCAGACCTGCAACGAGAAAAACGACTTCCGTGAGCTGGCGATCTTTAAGAGTGGGGTGACGTTGTAAGTTGGGTGCGGGCCGGTGCCCTCACCCTGACCCTCTCCCACGGGAGAGGGGACAAACACTAAAAACGGCAACCTCAGGGTTGCCGTTTTGCTGTTAACCTCGTAATGCGTTCTTCGCTAAACGCGCATCTTCCGCCTGACAGGCCGCAGCGGTGAACAGCACGTCGGTAGAAGAGTTCAGCGCCGTCTCACAGGAATCCTGCAGCACGCCGATAATGAAGCCGACTGCGACCACCTGCATGGCAATTTCGTTCGGGATACCAAACATATTGCACGCCAGCGGGATCAACAGCAGAGAGCCGCCCGCCACGCCGGATGCGCCACAGGCACACAGCGAGGCCACCACGCTCAACAGCAGCGCCGTAGGCAGATCCACCGCGATACCCAGCGTATGCACTGCCGCCAGGGTCAGCACGGTGACGGTGATCGCCGCGCCCGCCATGTTCACGGTTGCACCCAGCGGGATAGACACGGAGTAAGTATCACGATCCAGATTCAGTTTTTCCGCCAGCGCCATGTTAACCGGAATGTTAGCTGCAGAGCTGCGGGTAAAGAAGGCGTACACGCCGCTTTCACGCAGGCAGGTCATTACCAGTGGATACGGGTTGCGGCGGATCTGCCAGAACACCAGCAGGGGGTTAACTACCAGCGCCACCAGCAGCATGCAGCCAACCAGGACCATCAGCAGCTGTGCGTAGCCCCACAGCGCGTCAAAACCGGTGGTTGCCAGCGTAGAGGAGACCAGACCAAAAATACCGATTGGGGCGAAGCGAATAACGATTTTCACCATGAAGGTCACGGCGTTCGAGACATCGTTAACCAGGTTTTTCGTGGTCTCATTACCATGACGCAGCGCGAAGCCCAGCCCAATTGCCCAGACCAGGATGCCAATGTAGTTTGCGTTCATCAGCGCCGTGATTGGGTTGGAGACCATGCTCATCAGCAGGCCACGCAGCACTTCCACAATCCCGGATGGCGGCGTGACATCACCGGCCGCGCTGGTCAGGTGCAGCGTAGACGGGAACAGGAAGCTAAATACCACGGCGGTTAAGGCAGCGGAGAAGGTGCCCAGAAGATACAGGAAGAGGATCGGCCGAATGTTGGTTTTTTGTCCGTGTTGGTGGTTGGCAATCGACGCCATGACCAGCATCAGAACCAGTACCGGTGCCACGGCTTTCAGTGCGCCAACGAAAAGGGTTCCAAGCAGCCCCGTGGCTTCTGCAGCAGGTTTTGACACCATAGCCAGCAGAATACCCAGTACCAACCCGACCAGAATTTGTTTTACAAGGCTGCCCTGCGCCAGGCGCGCGAACAGACCGCGTGATTGTGTGCTCATACGTTATTCCTGAGTGAAATTGCGTTCCATCCTGGCTGTGCTCTAAGGCACATTTATGTCCGGATGTAAGTATTTGTTTGCCTGGTTGAGTATCAGGGAAAGCGAGGAAAGGCGGAAGAGTAAAATGCTGGATTTTACGTGTTGCGTCATGTTTTTTAACTATTGATTAACGAAAGTGCCGGGTGGCGCTGCGCCACCCGGCAAAACGCACTACGCCTGCTGCTTTTTATCGTGCTGGCGGTTAACCCAGGTATTGATAATCAGCGTTACCAGCAGAATGCCAAACACCACGCCGAGCGAGATGGCAATCGGGATATGGTAGAAATCAACAATCAGCATCTTGATACCGATAAACACCAGGATCACCGACAGACCGTACTTCAGCATTGAGAAGCGCTCAGCCGCGCCTGCCAGCAGGAAATACATCGCACGCAGACCGAGAATAGCGAACAGGTTAGAGGTCAGCACAATGAACGGGTCGGTGGTGACAGCGAAGATAGCCGGGATACTGTCCACGGCGAAGATCACATCGCTCAGCTCCACCAGAATCAGCACCAGCAGCAGCGGGGTGGCGAACAGCAGGCCATTCTTGCGGACAAAGAAATGCTCGCTCTCGATTTTGTCCGTCATGCGCAGATGACCACGGATCCACTTCACCAGCGGCTTATCACCAATACCGGTTTCGTCTTCTTTCGCCAGCGCCATTTTAACCCCGGTGAACAGCAGGAACGCGCCAAAGACGTACAGCAGCCATTCGAACTGGGTTATCAGCCAGCTTCCGGCGAAGATCATGATGGTACGCAGGACGATTGCCCCCAGCACGCCGTAAACCAGCACGCGACGCTGCAGGGCAGCAGGCACGGCAAAGTAGCTGAACAGCATCAGCCAGACGAAGACGTTATCAACCGCCAGCGCTTTTTCAATCAGATAACCGGTGAGGAAGGCGAGCGCCTGAGGATCAGCCACCGCACGGCCTTCGGTCGAGGCCAGATACCACCAGAAGGCAGCGCAGAAAAGGAGTGAGAGGGATACCCACACCAGCGACCAGACGGCGGCTTGCTTGACGCTCATACCGTGCTCGCCGCGGCGGCCCTGCAAAAAGAGGTCGATTGCCAGCATGATGAGCACGACAACCGCGAATCCGCCCCACAACATTGGAGTGCCGACAGAATGCATACTATTTTCCTTACACATAAAAAACAAAAACGGCCATGGTCAGAAGACGATAGCCGTTAGCTTTTTATGCATAGACCTCGCCTTCCGGCAAGGTCTCACTTACAACCACGAAGGTTGCCCGGCGACCGGATGCGGTTTTGCACGCATCGTAATGACGATCCACCGGCAAGGAAGTTACTCCCCTTTGCTCGTAACAAAATATGTCAGACCATCAGTTTCGTCAATGGTCCTCAGTCATTCATTACAAAGCTTTACGCGATAGCTTCTGTGCTAACGCCGTCAGCCGGGAAAACCACGCCGGTCTGGCGACGGATTTCCGTTTGCAGCTTCGCCGTGGTGCGGCTTATCGCAAGTCCAGGGTGATTCACTTCGTTGTCTTCCACCAGACGGGCGAAGACCTCTGCCTCATAGAGCATAGTGTTAATATGCTGAGGCTGCGTCAGCTCCTGCGCTTTACCGCCGCGCGGCACAAAGCTCAGCTTCTGGCATTCGGAGATCTTCTCGATAACCAGCGATCCGTTTTCACCCTGAATTTCACTTGGCAGGACGGAGTCACTCACTTTGGAGTGCTGCAGCGTGACGCTGAAATCACCGTAATCCAGCACCACGACACCGTGCGCATCCACACCGCTCTCCAGCAGGCTGGCAGTGGCCGTTACGCCGTGCGGCTCGCCCCACAGGGCAACCGCAGAGGCCAGGCAATAGAAACCGATGTCCATAATCGAGCCGTTAGAGAAGGCCGGATTAAAGGTGTTCGGGTTCTCGCCGTCCAGATAACGCTGGTAGCGCGACGAGTACTGACAGTAGTTAATAAAGGCTTTGCGCACTTTGCCCACCTTCGGCAAAGACTGCTGTAGCAGCAGGAAGTTCGGCAGGCTGGCGGTTTTGAACGCTTCGAACAGCACCACCTGGTTGTCGCGGGCGCACTGAATGGCGGCTTCCACTTCCTCGATATTCGAGGCCAACGGCTTCTCGCAAATGACATGCTTTTTATGGCTGAGGAAGAGCCGGGTTTGCGGGAAGTGCAGGGCGTTCGGGCTGGCGATATAGACCGCGTCAATGGCGTCGCTTTGCGCCATCTCATCAAGCGAGGTGAACAGATGTTCAACCAGATAATCGTTCGCGAAGGCCTGCGCCTGTTCAAGGCTGCGGGAATAGACGGCGGTGAGCTTAAGTTTGCCGGTTTCGTGGGCGGCGTCGACGAACTGGCGCGTGATCCAGTTCGTACCAATGACTGCGAAACGTATCATAAACGTTTACGTACTCCATAGCGGGGAACCTTTAGCCACTGTAGCACGTGATTGTTGCAAAACCAGTGCGCTACTGCGCATTACTCTTTAACGATAAATGCGTAAGCCACAAACGGGTATCAAACTCCAGCTGATGGTACTGTGGCTCCATGTGGCAGCACAGGGAATAGAACGCCTTGTCATGCTCTTTTTCCTTCAGGTGCGCCAGCTCGTGCACCACGATCATCCGCAGAAAGGCTTCCGGTGCGTTGCGAAAGACGGTGGCGACGCGGATCTCGGCTTTTGCTTTTAGCTTACCGCCCTGTACGCGTGAAATGGCCGTATGCAGGCCGAGCGCGTTTTTCAGCACGTGGATCTTGTTGTCGTACATCACTTTATTGATGGGTGGTGCACTCTTCAGATACCGGTTTTTGAGATCCTGCGTATACTGCCAGAGGGCCTTATCGGTCGCGACATCGTGCGTGCCGGGATAACGTTTTTCCAGCACCGCCCCCAGTTTTTGCTCGGCAATTAACGTGCGTACCTGGGAGAGCAAATGCTCCGGGTAGCCCTGGAGATAAGTCAGCTGGTTCATCAAAACCCCAAAATAAGTTGAAAACGGGTATACTCACGCACCCTTTTCAGGGATAACGCCAAATTTTACCATTCAGGAGGGCCGATGAGCCACTTAGACAACGGTTTCCGTTCACTCAACCTTAAACGTTTCCCGGAGACGGACGACGTTAACCCGCTTCAGGCGTGGGAAGCGGCGGATGAATATCTGCTGCAACAGTTGGATGACACTGAAATTCGCGGCCCGGTTCTGATCCTGAATGATGCCTTCGGAGCGCTGGGCTGCGCCCTGGCGGCGCACACGCCTTACAGCATTGGCGATTCATACTTAAGCGAGCTGGCGACGCGTGAAAACCTGCGTCACAACGATCTCGATGAATCCAGCGTGAAGTTCCTCGACAGCACCGCAGACTACCCGCAGGCGCCGGGCGTGGTGCTGATCAAAGTGCCAAAAACCATGGCGTTGCTGGAGCAGCAACTGCGTGCATTACGGAAAGTCGTCACGCCAGAGACGCGCATCATCGCGGGCGCGAAGGCGCGTGATATTCATACCTCAACGCTGGAGCTGTTCGAGAAAGTGCTGGGCCCGACCACCACGACGCTGGCCTGGAAAAAAGCGCGCCTGATCAACTGTACCTTCAGCGCGCCGGAACTGGCTGACGCGCCAGAGACGCTGAGCTGGAAGATGGAAGGCACCGACTGGACCATCCACAACCATGCGAACGTCTTCTCACGTACCGGCCTGGATATCGGCGCACGTTTCTTTATTGAACATCTGCCGGAAAATCTGGAAGGGGAGATTGTGGATCTCGGCTGCGGTAACGGCGTGATTGGCCTGACGCTGCTGGCAAAGAACCCACAAGCCAGCGTGGTCTTCAGCGACGAATCGCCAATGGCGGTGGCGTCGAGCCGTCTGAACGTGGAAACCAACATGCCAGAGGCGCTGGATCGCTGTGAGTTTATGATTAATAACGCGCTGTCCGGCGTAGAGCCTTTCCGCTTCAACGCCGTATTCTGCAACCCTCCGTTCCACCAGAAGCACGCCCTGACGGATAACGTCGCGTGGGAGATGTTCCACCATGCGCGCCGCTGCCTGAAAATCAACGGCGAGCTGTATATTGTGGCGAACCGTCACCTGGACTACTTCCACAAGCTGAAGAAGATTTTCGGTAACTGCGTCACCATCGCCACCAACAACAAGTTCGTGGTGCTGAAAGCGGTGAAGCTGGGACGTCGTCGCTAAATAACCAGTGCAAGCTGGGTGCCCTGCGCAATGGCCCGCCGCGCATCCAGCTCCATCGCCACATCGCATCCGCCGATCAAATGCACCGTTTTACCCGCCTCACGCAGCGGATCCGCCAGATCGCGCTTCGGCTCCTGCCCGGCACATAAAATCACATGATCCACGCGCAGCAGCTGTGGCTCACCGCCGATCGTGACGTGCAGGCCGTCGTCGTCGATCTTCTGATAGCTCACCGCCGGGATCATCTTCACGCCGCGCGAAAGCAGGGTGGCGCGGTGGATCCAGCCGGTTGTTTTCCCCAGTCCTTCACCCGGCTTACTCGCTTTGCGCTGCAGCATGACGATCTGCCGTGGGCTTTTCGGCAGCTGTGGCCCTTCCGGACGCAGGCCGCCGGACTGGCTCAGGCTGGTGTCGATGCCCCATTCCACGCAAAATTCGGCAATGTTCTGGCTGGTGGCCTCGCCCGGCTGGCTTAAATACATGGCGGTATCAAAGCCAATCCCACCGCAGCCGATAATGGCCACGTTTTCCCCAACCGGCGCTTTATCGCGCAGCACATCGAGATAGCTCAGCACTTTAGGATGATCGATACCCTCGATCGCAGGCGTGCGCGGGGCGATCCCGCTCGCCAGGATCACCTCGTCGTAATCCAGCAGATCTGGCGCACTTACCCACTGGTTGAGCCGCAGATCCACACCCGTTAGCTCGATCATCCGGCGGTAGTAGCGCAGCGTTTCATAGAACTCCTCTTTGCCGGGGATCTGTTTGGCAATATTAAACTGCCCGCCAATTTCGCCTGCGGCATCGAACAGCGTCACGCTGTGCCCGCGCGACGCCGCATTTACCGCAAACGCCAGCCCCGCGGGGCCCGCCCCAACAACCGCCAGGCGTTTTGATTTGTCTACCGGGAGCACCGGCATTTTGGTTTCATGGCAGGCGCGGGGGTTAACCAGGCAGGAGGTCACTTTCCCGACGAAGATCTGATCCAGACAGGCCTGATTACAGCCGATGCAGGTGTTGATCTCATCCGCCCGCCCGCTTTGCGCTTTGGAAAGCAGTTCTGCATCTGCCAGGAACGGACGCGCCATCGACACCATATCGGCATCGCCGCGTGAGATGACATCATCCGCCACCTGCGGATCGTTAATACGGTTAGTGGTCACCAGCGGAACAGACACTTTGCCTTTCAGCTTGCGCGTAACCCACGTGAATGCCGCGCGCGGTACCGGCGTGGCGATAGTCGGGATGCGCGCCTCGTGCCAGCCAATCCCGGTATTGATGAGGGTGGCACCGGCGGCTTCAATCGCCTGCGCCAGCTGGACGGTCTCGTCAAACGTCCCGCCGCCTTCCACCAGATCCAGCATCGACAGGCGGAAGATGATAATAAAGTCAGCGCCCGCACGTTCGCGCACGGCGCGTACCACTTCGACGGCAAAGCGCATACGTCGCGCATAATCGCCACCCCATTCGTCGTCACGCTGGTTAGTGCGGGCGGCGAGGAATTCGTTAATCAGATAGCCCTCGGAGCCCATTACCTCGACGCCGTCATAGCCTGCTTCACGCGCCAGCGCCGCACAGCGGGCGAAGTCGTCAATCAGCGCCAGCACTTCATCGTGGCTGAGGGCATGCGGCTTGAAGCGGTTAATCGGTGCCTGAATGGCCGACGGTGCCACCAGATTGGGCTGATAGCTATAACGCCCGGTATGCAGGATTTGCAGGGCAATTTTACCGCCTTCGCTGTGAACGGCATCGGTCACAATGCGATGGTGCGGCAGTTGTGACGCATCGTTAAGCACCGCTCCGCCTTCCATCCCCACGCCTGATGGCGCGGGAGCCACACCCCCGGTGACGATCAGCGCCACCCCGTGGCGTGCGCGTTCGGCATAAAAGGCCGCCAGACGCTCGGCCCCGTCCGGATGCTCCTCCAGCCCGGTATGCATTGAGCCCATCAACACGCGGTTTTTGAGCGTTGTGAACCCCAGATCGAGGGGGGCGAATAGCGACGGGTAGCGGCTCATAGTCTCTTCCAGTGTAAAATTATTGTTAT
The DNA here is from genome assembly GCF_057320385.1 of Enterobacter cloacae complex sp. 394F7. NCBI lineage: Bacteria > Pseudomonadati > Pseudomonadota > Gammaproteobacteria > Enterobacterales > Enterobacteriaceae > Enterobacter > Enterobacter cloacae complex sp. 394F7. Next base: position 24,175 of record NZ_JBXWCS010000006.1, read on the forward strand.
GTGGTCGGATGAGTTACTAATTTAGCCAGCGGCAGCGGAAAGGTAAAAGCGGGATCGAATGATTGTGATAGATCTCAAAGAACTTCCCCGGTGGCGCTGCGCTTACCGGGGCTACAAAACCGTAGGCCGGATAAGCGCAGCGCCATCCGGCGTTTTTTACGGCGCTGCTGCCCGCACCAGCCCAGGTGCCTGCCACATCGAGGTCGTCAGCCCGCTGTCCACCAGTCCGAGCTGGTCGGCGTACACCGCCTGCCACTTCTGCATCATGCCATCGTACAGCGCCCGGTGCTGCGGGTTCGGGGTAAACTCGCGGCTCCATTTCACCAGCCGCTCGCCGGTGGTGGCCATATCCGCAAACAGTCCGGCCCCGGCTCCGGCGGCAATGGCGCAGCCCAGCGCCGTCGCCTCTTTCACTTCCGGTACGCGCACCGGCAAACCGGTGACGTCACTTAAAATCTGGCTCCATAGCGCCCCCTTCGACCCGCCTCCGGCAAACACCAGGCTCTCGAAGTTAACGCCGGAGAAACGTGAGATCTGCGCCAGGTTGCAGGCCGAGACAATTGCCGCGTTCTCTTCCAGCGCGCGGAACAGCGTCGCTTTGTTGCACTTTTCCGGGTCGATGGAGAGGTTAATAAACGACGGGGCGGCGTGGTACCACTGCTTAAAATGCATCGCGTCGGAGAAGATGGGCATCACGCCATGCGAACCCGCGGGCACCCGGCTCGCCATCTCCTCGAGCAGGGAATAGGTGTCCATCCCCATACGTTCGGCGATCAGCTTCTCTTCCGCACAGAAGGCGTCGCGGAACCAGCGCATGGTCAGGCCGGTGAAGAAGCTGATCGACTCCGCCTGCGCCATACCGGGGATAACGTGTGGGTTCACGCGAATATTCATCTCAGGATCGGTGCGCACCTGCGGCAGATTGACCACCTGCTGCCAGAAGGTACCACCCAGCACCGCCGTTTGCCCGGCGCGGACCACGCCCAGCCCCAGACAGCCCAGCTGCACGTCGCCTCCGCCCATCACCACAGGGGTGCCTTCACGCAGGCCGCTCTGCTGCGCGGCCTCTTTAGTGATAGCGCCCAGCACGGTGCCGGTCTCTTTCACCGGAGAGAGGATATCGGCGCGCAGCCCGGCCATATCCAGCAGTGCTGGCCGCCAGTCGCGGGAGAAGAGATCCAGCATCCCCGTAGTGCCCGCATTTGATGGATCAACCGCCAGCTCGCCGGAGAGCTTCGCCGCCAGCCAGTCGCTGATCATGGTAATAGTGGCAGCCTTGCGATAGATATCCGGGCGATGGTGCGCCAGCCACAGCAGACGCGGCATGGCGCTCAGGGCCAGGGTCTGGCCGGAAACGTCGTACACTTCGGATTCAAACTGGTTGTCGTGGATCTCTTTGAGTTCGGCCACCTCGCGGCTGGCGCGGGCGTCGACGTTGGCGCAGGCCCAGATGGCCTCACCGTTGCGGTCATACAGAACAATCCCTTCGCGCATGGAGCAACAGGCGACGGACTGGATATCCGCCGCGCTCAGGTGCGCGCGATCCAGCGCCTGGTGGATGCACTGGCAGGTGAGCCGCCAGTTGGTATTGAGGTCGAATTCCATCGAGCCCGGCACATTTTCCACGCTCAGGTGCTGCCACTCGGCCTGACCCACGGCAACCTGGTTGCCCAGCAGATCGAAAATAACGGCACGCACGCTGCCTGTCCCTGCATCTAACGCTAAAAGGTAACTCATGAGTTTGCCTCGTTGTTAGCGCAGGGCTTACCCCGTTACGTAAGGGCCAGCACCGCGCGGGCTGTTGTCTCTTCCGTCACCAGGCCATTGATACGGCGACCTTTCAGTGCGGCGTAAATCGCATCGGCTTTCTCAACACCGCCAGCCACGCCGACGATGGTAGGTAACTGCGCCAGTTCATCAAGCGTGACGCCCAGCAGTTCTTTGTGGATCTCCAGCTCCTCAACGCACTCTCCTTCGGCAGTGAGGAAATAACCGAGAATGTCGCCGACGGCCCCTTTACGGGCATACATCAGTTGTTCACCTTCGCTGATGTAGCCTGAGCGCAATATCGTTGCATCACGACGCTGGTTCACGGACCCAATCCCGACCACCGCCACGTCGGCGGCCGTTGCGGCGAGGATCACGTCCCGTACGCTGGTTTCACGTTTTAAGATCCCGGCCACCTCGGCGGAGGAGACGCGAAGCGGGGCGGGGATCATGCTGACGCTGCATGCCGCGTCCAGCTGGCCGATACCGGTCATATAGGGCCCCACGCCGCCGGAGAGCGTCACCAGGCGGATCTGCTGCGAGCTGATAAAGCCGCTTAAATGTTGCAGGCTGCTCATGGTGGTTTCACCAAATCCCACCGCTAACAGCTGGCCGGGTTCCAGCACGCCCATTAACGACTGCGCGGCACCAATGCCTAACCGCACGTTCATTGGCGGGGTATTCAGTGCTGGCAGCACGCGCACCAGCTTTAGCCCAAAGCGCTGCTGCAGTTCGGTTTCCAGTGCCAGACAGCCCTCATAGCGGGAGTTGATCTGCACGCGGATCACCCCTGACTGGCGACCTTTCTCCAGCAGGCGAGAGATCTTCAGGCGCGGCAGGCCGAGCCGTTCGCCAATGTCGTTTTGCGTCAATCCGTCGTGGTAGTAACACCAGGCCACGCGGGCAACCAGCTCCTCTTCCGCCAGTGCCAGCCCGGCAAACCGACCTTCTTCCGCAGTGCGTTTATCGCTCATAATTGAACTCTTATAAAAATTTAGATCATATGTTCGTGACGGCGCAGGTCGAAAGTGTGAGCCACGCGGCAAAACGGATCATTTAGATAGTTTCTTTCTCAGATGGATCTTAATCGATAAAACTGTGATCCCTGCACGGTTGTAAATATAGTTCACCGTCTACGCTTTTGAACATTATTAAATCTAAAAATCATTTGTTCAATAGCGGAGCGATGATGACCCCACTTATCGAAGCACGAGCCATCTGCAAGCAGTTTTCCGGGGTGCCGGTTTTGAAAGGCATTGATTTCACGCTGCTTGCGGGTCAGGTGCATGCGCTGATGGGCGGGAACGGCGCGGGTAAATCGACGCTGATGAAGATCATCGCCGGGGTGGAGACGCCGGACAGCGGTGAACTTTCCGTAGCAGGTCATTCATATGCGCGGCTCACGCCCGTGCAGGCCCATAAGTTAGGTATCTATCTGGTGCCTCAGGAACCGCTCCTGTTCCCCAATCTGACGGTGCGGGAAAACATCCTTTTCCGCCTGCCGCGTGAACGGGAAAGAGAGAATCGGCTGACGGAGAAGCTGCAGCAGCTTCAGTGCCAGCTAAATCTCGACGCCACCGCCAGCACGCTGGAAGTGGCGGATCAGCAGATGGTGGAGATCCTGCGCGGTCTGATGCGTAACGCAACGATCCTGATCCTCGACGAGCCCACGGCCTCCCTTACGCCGGGTGAAACCGAACGTCTGTTTCGCCAGATCCGCGCCCTGCAGGATCTGGGCGTCGGCATCGTCTTTATCTCGCATAAATTGCCGGAGATCCGTCAGCTGGCAAGCCACGTCTCGGTGATGCGCGACGGTGCCGTAGTACTCAGCGGGGAAACCGCGCAGTTCGACGATAACGCGCTGATTGCCGCCATGACGCCGGTGAGCCGGGAGAAAGGCTTAAGCGATGCGCAAAAACTGTGGCTGGCGCTGCCGGGAAACCGTCGCACCCAGCCGCAGGATTTTCCGGTATTGCGCGTGGACGATCTTACCGGGGAGGGGTTTATCGATCTCTCGCTTGAGATCTACGCTGGCGAGATCGTCGGTCTGGCCGGGCTGGTCGGATCCGGGCGCACCGAATTTGCCGAGACACTCTACGGCCTGCGTCCGGTACGTGGGGGACGGGTCTGGCTGGAGAATCAGGAGATCACTCACGAGAGTGTGGGCGCCCGGCTGGAAAAAGGCCTGGTTTATCTGCCGGAAGACAGACAGGTGTCCGGCCTGTTCCTGGATGCACCGATCCGCTGGAACACGGTGGCGCTGAACGAGCCGTCTCTCTGGCAGCAGCGCAAGCGGGAGTCCGCGGTGGTGGAGCGTTACCACCGCGCGCTGGGGATCAAACTCAACCATGCGGATCAAACCGTGCGCACCCTCTCCGGCGGGAATCAACAGAAAGTGCTGCTGGCCCGCTGTCTGGAAGCCAACCCGTTACTGCTGATCGTCGATGAACCGACGCGCGGCGTGGACGTGTCGGCACGTGCCGATATCTACCAACTCATCAAAAGCGTGGCCGCGCAGAACGTGGCAGTGCTGATGATCTCAAGCGATCTCGATGAGTTTCCTGGCCTTGCCGATCGCGTGCTGGTCATGCACCAGGGCGTGCTCAGCGGCGAGTTGCCGCGCCATGCCGTCAGCCTCGATCGGATGATGGCGCTGGCGTTCGGAGGACAATCATGAAGACGTTACTGAAAAACCGCGAGCTGAGCGCGTTTCTCGCCATTCTGGCGCTGTTTGCCGTGCTGGTGGCGCTTAATCCGGCGTACCTGAGCCTTCAGACGCTGGGGATGATCTTCGCCAGCGCGCAAATCCTGATCCTGCTGGCGCTTGGCGCCGCGCTGGTGATGCTGACCCGCAATATTGACGTCTCCGTGGGCTCCACCGTGGGGCTCTCCGCCATCGCCGTCGGCGTGGCGCTGAACAATGGCTACAGCCTACCGGTATCGATGCTGTTCGCGCTGTCTGTCGGCGCGCTGGCAGGGGCGTTCAACGGGTTGCTGGTGGTGGCGCTGCGCATCCCGGCGATTGTCGCCACCCTCGGCACGCTGGGGCTGTATCGCGGGGCGATGCTGCTCTGGACCGGTGGAAAGTGGATTGAAGGGTTACCGCCGGGGCTGAAATCCCTCTCTGAACCCGTAGCCGTGGGCATTTCGCCGCTCGGCATGGTGGTGCTGTTTTTGGCCGCCGTCGGCGCGTGGACGCTCTCGCGCACCGCGTTTGGACGCGATTTCTATGCCGTGGGCGATAACCTTGCCGCCGCGCGCCAGCTGGGCGTGGCGGTTAACCGCACGCGGATGATCGCCTTTACTCTCAACGGCATGCTGGCGGCCTGCGCCGGGATTGTCTTTGCCGCGCAGATTGGCTTTGTGCCAAACCAGACCGGGAGCGGGCTGGAGATGAAAGCCATCGCCGCCTGTGTGCTCGGCGGCATTTCGCTGCTGGGCGGGACGGGCACGCTGATTGGCGCACTGCTGGGGGCCTTTTTTCTGACGCAAATCGACACCGTACTGGTGCTGTTTAAGCTCCCGGCGTGGTGGAATGACTTTATCGCCGGGCTGGTGCTGCTGGGCGTGCTGGTGCTCGACGGGCGTCTGCGCCGGGCGCTGGCGCGTCATCAGCGGGCGCTGAAATACGGTCGCTTCCAGCCGGGTAACAGAGGGGGAAAGCACGTCACCCCATTTCCCAAACGCAAAAAAGAGGTGGCGTAAATGAAGCTTAACTGGGAAAGCGCGCTGTTGATCTTACTGGTGCTGGAGATCCTGCTCTTTGGCGCCATCAACCCGCGGATGCTCGACATCAACATGCTGCTGTTCAGCACCAGCGATTTTATCTGCATCGGCATTGTGGCGCTGCCGCTGACGCTGGTGATTATCAGCGGCGGGATCGATATCTCCCTCGGTTCAACCATTGGCCTGTGCGCCATTGCGCTGGGGGTGATGATGCAATCGGGCTGGCCGATGGCGGTCGCCATTCCTCTGACGCTGCTGCTGGGCCTGCTGTGCGGGCTGGTGAATGCGGCGCTGATCCACTACACGGGTATCAGCCCTTTAGTTATCACTCTCGGCACGCTCTACCTCTACGGCGGCGGGGCGCTGCTGCTCTCCGGCATGGCGGGCGCGACGGGCTATGAGGGCATCGGCGGCTTCCCGGACAGCTTTACCGCGTTCGCTAACCTGACCGTGTCAGGTCTGCCCATTCCGCTGGTGCTGTTTGCGCTCATTACGCTCTTCTTCTGGCTGATTACCCACCGCGGACGCTTTGGGCGGCATCTGTTCTTAATCGGCCAGAACCCGCGCGCCGCGCGCTATGCGGCGCTGTCGGTTAACGGCATGTCCTACGCGCTGTATGGCCTGGTGGGCGTCGCCTCGGCCATTGCCGCCCTGGTGATGGTCTCCTATTTCGGTTCCGCGCGCTCGGATCTGGGGCGCGATCTGCTGATGCCTGCCCTCACCGCTGCCGTACTCGGCGGGGCGAATATTTATGGCGGGTCAGGTTCGGTTATCGGTACGGCACTGGCAGCGCTGCTGGTGGGGTACCTGCAGCAGGGGTTACAGATGATCGGCATCCCCAACCAGGTGTCGAGCGCGCTGTCAGGGGCGCTGTTGGTTGTGGTGGTGATGGGACGTTCGCTGAGTCTGCACCGTGAATGGGTGCGTTCTCTCTTTAGAAAACTATCCGGAGCGTAAGATGAAAACAAAACTGATAGTCCTGGCAATGGCCCTCAGCTTCGCCTCGGCGCAGGCGGCGGACCGCATCGCCTTTATCCCGAAGCTGGTGGGGGTGGGCTTCTTCACCAGCGGCGGCAATGGCGCGAAAGAGGCGGGGAAAGACCTCGGCGTGGACGTCACCTACGATGGCCCAACCGAGCCGAGCGTCTCCGGCCAGGTGCAGCTCATCAATAACTTCGTCAACCAGGGCTATAACGCCATTATCGTCTCCGCCGTGTCGCCGGATGGCCTTTGCCCGGCGCTGAAGCGCGCCATGCAGCGCGGCGTCAAAGTGCTGACCTGGGATTCCGACACCAAACCGGAGTGCCGCAGCATCTACATCAACCAGGGTACCCCGGAGCAGCTCGGTGGCCTGCTGGTGGAGATGGCCGGGAAGCAGGTGACAAAGCCGAATGCCAAAGTGGCCTTCTTCTACTCCAGCCCGACCGTCACCGACCAGAACCAGTGGGTGAAAGAGGCGAAGGCCAAAATCGAAAAAGATCATCCCCAGTGGCAGATAGTGACCACCCAGTTTGGCTATAACGACGCCACCAAATCCCTGCAAACCGCCGAAGGGATCTTAAAAGCGTACCCGGATCTGGATGCGATCATCGCCCCGGATGCCAACGCTCTGCCTGCCGCGGCGCAGGCGGCGGAAAACCTGAAGCGGGAAGGGGTGGCGATTGTCGGATTCAGTACGCCTAACGTCATGCGTCCGTACGTCGAGCGCGGCACGGTTAAAGCCTTCGGCCTGTGGGATGTGGTGCAACAGGGCAAAATTGCGGTCAATGTCGCCGATCGTTTATTGAAAAAAGGCGATCTTAACGTCGGCGACAGCGTGGAGGTAAAAGATATCGGTACGCTGAAGGTCGAGCCGAACAGCGTCCAGGGCTACCAGTATGAAGCAAAAGGCAACGGCATCGTGCTGCTGCCAGAGCGCGTGGTGTTCACCAAAGAGAACATCAACAAATACGATTTCTGACGGGGGAGCAAATGGCTGATTTAGACGACATCAAAGACGGTAAGGATTTTGGCATCGGTACACCGCAGCAAAATGTACCGTTCACCCTGAAGGGCTGTGGCTCGCTGGACTGGGGCATGCAGTCCCGGCTTTCGCGCATCTTCAACCCAAAAAGCAACCGCACGGTGATGCTGGCCTTTGACCACGGTTACTTCCAGGGGCCGACCACCGGTCTTGAGCGTATCGATCTCTCTATCGCACCGCTGTTCGGCGAAACCGATGTGTTGATGTGTACCCGCGGTATTTTGCGCAGCACCGTACCGGCCGCCACCAATAAACCGGTGGTCCTGCGCGCCTCTGGCGGTAACTCAATTCTGGGCGAGCTGTCGAACGAGTGCGTGGCAGTGGCAATGGAAGACGCGCTGCGCCTGAACGTCTGTGCGGTGGCGGCGCAGGTGTACATTGGCAGTGAATTCGAGCATCAGTCGATCAATAACATCATCAAGCTGGTGGATGCGGGGGCACGCTACGGGATGCCCGTGCTGGCGGTGACGGGCGTCGGCAAGGAGATGGCGCGCGATGCGCGTTACTTCTCGCTCGCCAGCCGTATTGCCGCCGAAATGGGGGCGCAGTTTGTCAAAACCTACTATGTGGATGAAGGATTCGAAAAAGTGACCGCCAGCTGCCCGGTGCCGATCGTCATCGCCGGGGGGAAAAAGCTGCCGGAGCACGAGGCACTGGAGATGTGCTGGCGCGCGATTGACCACGGAGCCTCCGGCGTGGACATGGGGCGCAACATCTTCCAGTCCAGCGCGCCGCTCGCCATGCTGAAGGCGGTGAAGAAAGTGGTTCACGAGAACATGAGCGCCCGGGAGGCGTTCCAGTTCTGGCAGGAAGAGAAACAGGGAGAAGCGAAATGAACGTGACGTTAGTGGAGATCAATATCAAACCCGAGCGGGTGGACGAGTTTCTGGAGGTGTTTCGCGCCAACCACGAGGGCGCAATTCAGGAGCCGGGAAACCTGCGTTTTGACGTATTGCAGGACCCCCGGGTGAAAACCCGGTTCTTTATCTACGAGGCCTATAAAGACGAAGAGGCGGTGCTGGCGCATAAAAAAACGCCGCACTACCTGGCCTGCGTGGATAAACTCGAAGAGCTGATGTCGGAGCCGCGCAAAAAACGCAGTTTTGTGGGGCTGCTGCCGGAGTGACAAATTAACCGGCAGCCAGCGATTCAATGGGGATAGTGGTGAAAGAGGCGAAGAATAACGGATGTTATACTCTGGCGCCGGTTGTCTTTTATTTCATCTATCCCCAACGATGAGCTGACGTTAAAAAACGCCTCTTCTTTTATTTTATGACGCCAGCAATCCTTTCAATCAGATAGGGATAGAACGGATTCGAGGTGATACGCATTAAGGAGTCCATATCTGCCAGCAATACCGCACGCTCCCCTCTGACGCGTAAAACACCCAGACTCAGACCATAGTGATTCGGTTCATAGGGTTCACTTCCATATAAAGAGTCATGGACAGGAAACGGGAGGGCGACATGAGATAGAGAAAAAACATCTCTCGGATAGCGCACATTAAGGGGCTGCACGTCTGCTGTTGTTGAGTGTGCTAAGTGTGTCGAAGCGACCATGTTCATACTCTCTGAAGAGGCATTTTTGACGATAGTCGTCGTGTAAGTACGCTGTGGTGTTGCCAGTAAGTGTGATAGCGCGCGATCCGAAGAGTGGCGAAACAGTGCACGAAAATTGACCGCACGATTAATATCAAACAACACCAGTTCGCTACCGTTATCCGGTAGATTGTGATGGAGCACGTCCAGCACTGCCCGGGTACTGACTGTGGAATCAAGAACGGACTGAAACGTAAGCACATGAGGAAGATCTTTCCAGCCAGCCGATGACTTGCGTCGCGTAAGGTCCCGTTTCAATGTCTCAGTCAGAAGATAAGCCTGCCGCGCACCATTCACGGGAAAAGAGTTATATTTAAAAGGATTAAATTCTGGTACCAGACCTAACCAGACCGCACGAGAAAAGGCCGGGAGAAAGGCTGTCCATTCGGCCATTCCCGAAAACCGAGCAAAGCGGCTTATGCCTATCATGGGAGAAATCAGGACAATTTGTTGTGGCTTCTTCAGGCTCTCATCATCAAGGGCATCGATGGCATATTTCATGGCCAGCGCCCCACCATTGGAAAAACCAACAATATGCAGCGGCGCATCCGCATGGGTCATTTTTGTTGCCTCGCGCACCGCAAGACGCGTTGCTGCCAGCCAGTCCTGCCATTTTACATCCGTTAATGCCCCGGGTACGGTACCATGGGCAGGTAGACGGATCCCGATGGCGACAAACCCTTCTTTTTGATAGAGCCGGGCAATATGCTGCAGGCTGTAAGGGGAGTCCGTAAGTCCGTGCAGTAACACGACAGCCCCTCTCGGTTCCGCCTGTGGGCGCATGATGTAGGATCGATTCCAGTCTGTGGGAAGGGTGTCCGGAAATACCGGGCTTGACGGGTTATAACGATTTAAACTCGTTGTATCCTGATCGGTTTGCTTCATAACGACATTGTTATGCACCTCCATGAAGAGGGCGTTTTCAGCATTGATATAGTCATCCCAGTCGGCCCGATCGATCTCGTTTTCGCGTAATTCATTAGGGACAAAAGTATGCCAGGGCTGGAGTTCGCCGCTACGCTGTACCCAATAAAACAGGCCTGTCATTGCACAAAGCGTGAAGCTCAAAAGGATAAAAATACAACGCTTCAATACTCTAATACTTTTCTTGCGCATAAATCCTCTAAACATAGATATTCAACCTGATATCTGCTGTATTTAGGTTTTAAAGCGCAGCGTGGTTGATGATGGGGGCACAGAATAAAGATATGGACATCGCATAAACTATGCTTTTAACCATTGCATGATAAGCAAGGAGTTAATGGCGAAATTGATATGCGCGACGATAGATAACATAATACTAAGCGCTGCCACAAACAGAACCTTGAGGTTGAGGATGCGTGTTTTTTTTAAGTTTGCATCCAGCCATAACATATTCCTTATTTTATTCTTTTGATATAAATACATTATCCCCATAGATAAATATAAGAGAGGCATGATAATGCTTACTGAATTGATTTGTAACAGCAGTAATTCACTGCCAACTAATGCAAATAGCCATGAAATAAATAGCAGCATAAGCGTTGCTCCTCAGTTTTTTTTGTTGGTAAGGTAAAACCAAATCATAAACAGAACATCTAAAAACAACCAAACCCCGCCCAGCAACAAAACGTGCGAGACAGCACCCGGCCAGAACAAAGCGCCATTGGGGGAAACAGAAAAGAAATCCTGTCCCCAGACCAGGCGTGCCACAATCATGAAAAGGGGCAGCAATAAAAGGTTGAACAGAAAAAGATAACGGATAAAGTTTGGTTTTTTGGGCCGTCTGATATTTTCTTCCGGGAACATGGTTTCCTCACTGGTTTCGGTGAAAATAAAGAGGCATTCTAGTGCGAAAAGATAGATGGAACTTAAACACACGTCATTTTATAGCGTGCGCAGCTGCCACCTCGCTGATTAATGAATGAGTGTATGGTGAGTGAGGATCTCTTGTTTGTTTGAACTTCATATAACATCGCCCCCTAAAATAAGCCACCAGACAGAGCTTGTTTAAGGTTCTGACTTCTTTTTTTAATGTAGATTAGGTGATAACAAATGTTTAAAAAAACACTCACAGTAGTGGCAATTCTTTCAACTCTTTCTGTTGGTGCTAACGCCGCTGAAATTGGCGCTCAGTTAGGTACACAACATACGGAGTTAAATGCACTAATTGCGCCAGAGCCGACCGGTATTTTTTATACTGCAAACTGGGCTAACAATTATAATGATGGCCGTAATTCTGGCGGTGTCGGCCTGGGTTATCAGGTGTCTCTGGGTAAAGCCGATCTTTACGCAGGTGCCAAGGCCATCTATATGGCGCCTAAGAAAGGTGATAATGGATTTGCGGCACCGATTGGTGGCGGGGTTCGTGTCCATTTTAGCGATGAGGTGTATGCCTATGGTGAAGGTTATACCGCGCCACGTGGCCTGAACAATGCCGTCGAAAACTATGTTGAAGTTGATGCAGGGTTGGCCTGGCAGGTACGAGATGAGGTGAAACTCAAAGCGGGTTACCGTCATATTAGCGTTCATGGTAAATCCGGTACGCCTAATCATACGCTGCTTGATGGTGCTTACCTGGGCGCCGCACTTCAATTCTAAACAAACACTCACCGCGAGCCCTACGCTCGCGGTGAGTCGTTGCATATAATCCAGTCATTTTTCTTTACCCTCCTTTTTATCCAGAGACTCTTCTTCCTTCTTCTCTTAAAACGTTTCCTTTCCTGCGCTGATAGTAAAAAGACCGAGAGTGTAATGCAGGGCTGAGCCCTGCTACAGGTTGTAACGTAACCACCCGAAGAGTACGTTTCCGTTATTATAGGTGCCAGGAATATAGGTGAACTGGATATTCACATTTTTATAACTCGCTGAAAAAAGCGGGAATATAATCGGTAAGGGAATGTAGTTGCCCATATCTTTACGCGCCGTTATCCCGGCGGTCACCCCTAATCCCAACCTGAAATTATTTTGTTGGCCTGGATGCCATCCTTTCTCCCATGCATAGCCGGTGACCGGTTGCCACTCATTATGTGAGTCTTTAAACACCATTCCATACAGTGCACTCCAGTTGCCATTGCTGTGATGACGAGAAACACCCACTCCGGCACCCCAGGGCATTTCATTATAGCGATCGGTCTTTTCTTTATCGTACATGAACCGGTTATGCCAGCTGATAAAAGGAAGATAAATATCGTGGCTATCATAATCTGTCCAGGTTTGCGTAATATCGGAAACAATCCTGCTGCCCCAGCTTGCTGCATTTTCATCAGCATGAGTCTGGCCATAGGCACGTGTGGCAAAAAGAAGTAACCCGCTCCAGAGTAAAACAGAGCAAATCAACAAAAATAAATGATAAAAGCCGCCGATAAAGTCGATTTTTTCCTTACAGGGCTGCCAGGGGGTAGTGCTTTTCATTGCGAACGCTCCAGTGGATAAAAGTAGTTAAAAATAATAAATAGGCCAGCGCATTAACAAAACATGAGACGAATTGTTAATAGCGCCAGAGATGACTGATTTTCTAAAACGAAATGACTAAGGTTGGACATTACGCCATCCTTAGTCATTGTGATTTAATTTATGGCTTTCTTTTTAAGGAGTTCGAACTCCTCCTGGCTAATAATGTCCTGGTCTAATAGTTTTTTGGCGTCTGATATTTGTTCCGCTGGGGATTTACAAAGACTATATTGTGCTGCGGCATTCGCATCCAGTCTGTAAGCACGTTGTCTTTTGGCCATTCCCTTACCTCTCAGAATGAGGTAAAAAACAGAGGTGATCAGCGGGATGAAAAGTAACAGCATTATCCAAAGCGATTTAAAGAAGCCGTTGAGTGTATTGTCACGGAATAAATCAGTAACGATCTGGAAAATAACAAACAGATACGCAATAAAAAAGAATATAGAAAACAGGGTGGCTGCCATATTCCAGAATTGTAATAGATGAGTCGTCACAATGATGCCCTCTTAAGGATATAAATGGTCACATGGAATGAATAAAAGATAAAAACCTGCCACAAAAAATTTTCATCCTTAACGAAAAGGACAATCATCCTGTTGTGGCAGATATGATAAAGCGTGTTATTGAGCTGGAGAGATCGTTACCTGACCGCGATGCGAGGTAATATTTACACGTTGCCCTACGACAAATTCACCTTCACGGGCGGGCTGTACGGTAACGAACTCTTGCCCGTTATCAGGACGAATAAAGAGTTCAGCCGCATTGTGTCGCGCCATTCCTCGTTGTATCGACTGTCCTGCCATCGCGCCAGCAACGGTACCGCCAGCTGTCGCCAGCAGACGGCCGCTTCCGCCACCAATAGCATTACCGGCAGCACCGCCAATCAACGCGCCCCCGACTGTACCGGCAGCGCTGCTTCCGGTGTCGTTTTGGATTGTGATGTATCTCACCCCTGTGATTGTGCCGTGCGACAGCGCCATCACCTGACCGGAAAGCGCAGCACTTGCATGATGGGCAGAACCAACGGGTTTTTCAGTACAGCCAGCCAATGCCAGCAAACCGGCTAAAATTAAAACAGAACGTTTAAACATCTCTCTTCCTTATGAGTAATCAACGGCATCACGAATTAATGGACATGTCATACAGTGGCCGCCACCGCGTCCACGCCCTAATTCACTCCCAACAATTTCAATGACCTCAACGCCTTCCTTACGCAAACGGTCGTTTGTTTTGGTATTGCGGTCATAGGCGATAACGACACCTGGAGACATGGCGACCACGTTATTTCCGCTATCCCATTGCTGACGCTCGGTGTCGTAAACATTGCCTTCGGTTTCAACGACCCTGAGCGAGCGTAAATTGAGTGCCCTGGCTACCACCTCTGTTAACGGCTCTGAATAATGCTCCAGACGCATTCCGCCTGGGGAGTCGTCCTTAATCAGTGAAAAGACTTCAATTTGATCAACAATGGCGGGATAAAGCGTCACTAAATCTCTGTCACAAAAGGTGAATACGGTATCCAGGTGCATCGCCGCTCTGAGCTTCGGCATCGCGGCAATAATAACGCGCTCGACATGGCTAAACGGGTTCGAAAACAGGGCAGATGCAAGCTGGGCAATGGCCTGATAGGACGTTCGTTCGCTCATACCGATTAAAACGGTCTTGTTGCCAATAGGCATAACATCGCCGCCTTCAAGGGTGGCGGATCCGTGATAACGCGTTGGATCTCCCCACCATGTATTGATCGTCTGACGGGTGAAGTCCGGATGGAACTTATAGATAGCAGTGGTCAGTAACGTTTCTTCACGGCGAGCCTGCCAGTAAAGGGGATTAAGCGTAACCCCGTTATAAATCCAGCTGGTGGTATCTCGCGTATAAAGCGTATTCGGCAACGGCGGGAGCAAATATTCACGCAGCCCTGTCGCTCTTCCGACGAGTTCAAGTTCTTCTTTATCGCCCCTGTGTCTGTTCAGCAAATCATAGGTTGAAAGCCCGCCGATCATAAACTCAGCCAGCCGATCTGCGGGTAACGAATCCAGGAACGAGCGTGTTTCATTAAGCAAACCCAACGGGATTTCATCAGCAGTAATCTGCTGTTCGATGAGCCAGTTGCGTGCCTGACGGTTAGCCAGCGTTTCGGAGAGCAGATCATGCATCTCAACAACGTCAACACCGCATCCGCGCATCTTATTAATAAAATCGAGATGATCCTGACGGGCACGTTCTACCCACATGACATCATCAAATAACAGTCGGTCGCAATTGCCCGGTGTAAGACGGCTATGTGCTAACCCAGGGGCGCACACCATTACTTTGCGTAACTGGCCGACCTCGGAGTGAACACCCAGTGGTATATCTTGCATAGTATCTCCTTAAGAGAGTAATTAAATGGTAATATTTCCGTTTATAATTCCATAAATACAGGCCAAAGCCGCGAGCACGATGGCGGAAAATAATATTCGTTCCGTACCAGAGAATATTTTTTTGTTTTGCTCACGCTTAGCAATGTAATAAAGAAGTGTGCCAGGCGCATAAATAACGGCGGACAGCAGCACATACGTTAATCCGCCGGCATAAATCATCAACGAGGCATAGGCAGTGGCAATGACAGAGATCACCAGGTCTTTATAATATCCCTTTGTGCACTGTTCGTAGGTTTCTCGTGTAATTACCAGCTTCAGGCTATACGCGGCAACCAGAAGATAGGGGATAAGCGTCATCGCGCTGGTTAGCTCAAGGGCTAACAGGAATGCGTAATCGCTGAAAAAAGTGATAATTAAGAACAGCTGTATCGAGATATTCGTCAACCATACGGCTGAAGAGGGAACGCGCCAGCGATTCTCGCGTGCAAAAACGGCAGGCATGCTCTTTTTCAACGCCGCGGAATAAATAACCTCAGCGGCGAGCAATGACCAGGAAAGATAGGCTCCGAGGACAGAGATAATTAACCCCACGCTGATGAAAATCATGCCCCAGCGTCCCACTATGCTTTCGAGAACACCGGCCATTGAGGGTTGCCGTAAGGCTCCCAGCTCGGCCTGGGGCATAACGCCATAAGAAAGCATGGTGACTAACATCAGTAAGCACAGCACCCCGATGAAGCCGAATACGGTCGCCAGGCCAACGTCTTTCCGGTTAGTTGCATAACGCGAGTAGATACTTGCCCCTTCGATTCCAAGGAATACGAATACGGTCACCAACATGGTGCTTCTGACCTGGGAAAATATTGATCTGAAGAGAGGAGGTTCTCCGGCGGCCCCGCCCCAGAAATTAAGCATAAACATCTCTTTTTTGAATGCCATTATCAGAATGGCGATAAATACAAAAATAGGGATGATCTTGGCACAGGTGGCCAAGGTATTGATAAAGGCCGCTTCTTTAATACCCCGCAATACCAGGAGATGAAAAGACCATAAAACAACTGATGAGACAGCGATTGCCAGCAACGTATTACCTTCGCCAAATGCAGGGAAAAACGCGCCTAATGTTGATTTAATTAAAATAAAATAGGATACGTTGCCGATACATGTACCCGCCCAGAAACCGAGTGCTGAAATGAAGCCCGGATATTCGCCGAAACCGGCTTTGGCGTAGCTAAAGACGCCCGCATTGAGTTCAGGCTTTCTTTGCGCAAGGTTCTGGAATACAAATGCCAGCATCAGCATACCGCCACCGGCAATCACCCAGGCAATAATTGCACCAAGCCCACCGGTTGCTCGTCCGAATGCAGCAGGTAATGAAAATATACCCGCTCCGATCATCGCTCCGACGACAAGCGTCGTTAAAGACCAAAGCGATAGCGTATTGGTCGTAGATTTGTTCATATAATTTTCTTAACAATGAAGCTGTGATTGATGAAGTGTGAGTTTAAAAGCGTTAAATATACCGTACTTAAATGAAGTTAATTTTTATGCCATCAAGGCAGCACAGGGGCTGGGTGTAACTCAGATCGCACCGTTTAGATCGTAATAATAACCCTCTTCTCTTTGATTTCTGATTTGCCCGCTGTTGTAGGGTGCCAGTTTCTTTCTCAGACGACCAATAAGCACCTCGACGGTATTGTTTTCTTTACCCATCCAGTCGTGGTAGAGATGTTTCATGATTTTACGTTTGCTCAGCGCCTTGCCTTTGTTCTTCACCAGTAGCTTCATAATTTCAAATTCAAAACGGGTCAGTCGAATTTTTTGCTTGTTGATGAAGAGTACTTTACTGTTTAAGTCGAGTTCTAAATTACCTGCAGTAATACGGCTGGAAGGGGTGAGATAATTCCGGCGTACTAAAACCCAAATTCTGATGATAATCTCTTCAATATGACTAGACTTGACAACATAATCGTCAGCGCCGCTTTCAAACGCTTTCACCTTGTGTTCAATATCGTTGCTGCTGTTAAGGATCATGATGCGGATAGTGCGCCCTTCGCGTCGCCACTTACGAATCGCCTGTAACTCAGCAGTGGAAAGCGTTTCAGATGCCATAATCAGGAGTTCAGCTTTATTTGAAAACATAAACATTTCCACTTCCTCAATACTCGAAGATACATCAGTTAAAATACCTGCCTCTTCAATTTGGGTTTTCAAATAATGCTGATTTATAATGTTAGGATCTAATATTAACACGCGCATATCTTCCTCTCACTTTGTTGCTTCGCCTGTTAGGGTTTTTGACATTTTATGAAATGGATTTCTATGCTTTACAGATAAAAGCATCGTCACCAAAAGTTGGCTAAATAATACTTTCGAAATAAATTCAAACAATTCTTTTATGAGGGATGTTAGAAATACAAAATAAAAAAATGCAGAATAAAAGAAGTGAAGGGAAGAGTATGAGAAAAGCAGAGGAAGTAGAATTAAATCAAGAAAAATCACATTTAATAAGATTTTTGTTCTGATTTTTTTGGCGTGTGGAGTGTTTGTTTAGATGAACGTATGGTTGCTCCATTTGCTTTCTGGTTGGATTTTTGTTAAGAGTTAAGTGCGAGTTTTATTTTTTGATTTAACAATCTATACATCTGTCTTGCATTCATAACATTAGCACAATGAGTCATGTGCTTGGGTCAATAAACTCATTTTCGGCAAATAAATATGGCACGCTGCAAATCGCTTATTCGCCAGGTTTTGGTGTCAAGCTTCTGGATCTTATAGTGCAGGACAGGCTGGCTTGAGGTGAGTTTCTCAACCAGCACAGAAGGTGCATTATCCTGCGGATTAGCAAGAAATTTACCTTTCGTAACTTTATGGAATCCGTTTTGCACGTCTGTGTCGATGGTCATGTTTCCTGTACGATCGACAAGATACTCTTTACCATAATAGTTCAATGTGCCGTATTCGCTCACCGTGACGAGACCATCGTTGGTAATGTGGAAAACAATTTTGATATTTCCATTAATCCCTTGCTGGACATTTTTTGAATCTTCATAGTTGATATGTACCGTCGACATACAGTTCATCGGTAGGTAATCATAAACACCAACAAGCTTGTATATTCCCATTGCAAGCAAGGGAAGCATCAACAGGCATAAAACAATATTAATTGTTGTTAATATTGACGAAGTTTTCGCATTCATGTCCTTTGCCTGTATTTTGTTTGCCACACAGGGCAATGTGAGTTGAGTACACCTTGCTTTTTAAAGGCGCTCTGTTGTCATCAAAATAGATATTTTTGGGATATTGCTGGCATTTTAATGCGATTCTTTGCCCTAAATTTGTATTAAAAAATGAGTCAATATTCTCTTGTTTGACGCCATTTTCGTCAGTATAGACATCGCATAATCCGACTGACTTATATTTATGCATAGTGCTATCGTTTAAATGGTACAAATAAAAGGCAGTGATGGTGCTCACCATTAAAACGGTTAATGCTATTGTGCTAATGTAAAAACCTTTGTGGGAGGAACAGATTTTTTTAAATTTTTCGTACGTGCTACTACGTGTAGTACTAACACGAGTACACTGACAGTGCAGTACAAATCCTTGCTTTGGTATTGTTTCGATTTTGTCTTCAAGCGAGAATTCAAGAAATGCTTTTCGCAACAGAGATATGTTTCGGTTCAGGTTGTTATCAGAAGCAACCAGACCATGTTCTTCCCAGACTTTTTCAAGGAGTTCAGTACGGCTGACCTGAGAATTATTGGCGTCAATAAGTGCATTTAATAATCGCGACGTCGCCAGTGAAAGCTCAACTTCGCGTTTATTATCGGTTAAAATGCGCGATTCATCATTATAATGCACTATCCCGTCAAGTAGGTACTGCATAGCTTAAACGTCCTCGCAAATGAATCTGAGCATTATAATTTTAGCGCTACTATTATTCAATCTTCTGATTTCTATTAAGAGTCGTGATGACGTATTTTTACCGGGTTAATTACACGTAGACAGAGGGACAAACTGCGAGGGCGGGGACGTTGCTTTCTCAACCATTCCTGAGAATGATTACTTTATGAATGATGCGGTGTGGCCGGGTAAGCGCAGCGCCACCCGGCGTTTTTCAGGCCAGTTCCAATTCCGCAAGGATCGCTGAAAGCGCCTCGCGCGGCTCTCCCTGAATTGCCTGCAACGGGAACGGCAAGCCGGGTGTTGCCACTTTTCCCCTCATTTCCGCCGCTGCCGCGATGACCCTTACGCTACCGTAACGACGGAACAGATCCCATAGCGGCTCTAACCGTTCTGACTCTGTACTTTTACCCGAACGCGCTATCGCCAGCGCCGCTTTTGGGAACAACCCCGCGAGAACCGAATACCAGACGTCAAACCCGGCCTGCAGGGCTGAGGCTGCCCGCCAGTCACCGGCGATACCCAGTGTGACCGTATCAGGAAGCCGGGCACGTACCTGCGACAGATCCTCCGGCAAGCGGCCAAGCTTGATGGAGCCCACATTTGGCAGAGACGCGACGGCAAATAGCAATTCATCGCTAAACGCAAAACCGGTCGTGGCAGGGTTATCGTAAATGCACAGCGGTACGGAGAGCTGGCGGGTCACCGTTTCATAGAGCTTAAATACTTCCTCATCCGTTAATCGCTGGTACGACACGGGGGCCATCAGCACGCCGGAGACTCCGGCCGTTTGCGCGTCGTCAGCCAGACGCAGAATATCGTCCAGCCGCATTGCGCCGATGCTGACGATAACCGGTATGTTACCGGCATGTTCCACCGCACAGCGTGTCACCCGGGCACGCTCTTCAACGGTCAGATAGGCATAGCTCCCGGTCGAGCCAAGAATGCCCAGTGAATCCACGCCTGCCTCAACCACAGGAGAGAGCAGATGCGTAAAGGCCTGCTCATCAAACGTGCCGTTTTTCAGGGGCGTTAACGGAAATGCGCTGACTCCACGAAACATTTTTTATCCTCTTACAGGGTCAGTAACTGCCTGTGCACCACTGCACCCGGCATCAGACGTTGCAGGTTATCAATCAGATCCGCTCCGGCTTCTTCCAGTGCCGTAAGCGGCATTGACGGCAGACTTTCCAGAATAAACCACATGGTTTGCGCCTGACTGTCAAGACGCGTCCGTATACCCTGGCGCCAGTTCCAGCGACGGCAGGTAACACCGAGGTCGTCGCGCCAGATAACCTCGCCCGGCTCCGGGTATTCCACCACCGGCTGCCCCTCTTTGAAGGTATCAAACGGCTCGCTGCCGTCGGCCAGCGTCAGACGTGGCGCCCCCGTGTAAGCCGCAAGATTTTCTCCACCAACCGGGATGGCGTAGCGAATACTCACCGCGTTGTAGATATCCACCACCGGATCCAGCGGCGGCAGCGAGCCGTCTTTTAAGACCCGCTTACGCAGGGCGGATGCCGAGCAGGGCGTGCGTTTCGGTTTTGCGCCGAAGGCCTTAAATACCTCATCCCAGCCGGAAAGGTGCGCGTCAGCCCACGGAACATCATCATTCAACATTTGCTGGCAGGCCTGCCTGAGCACGGCCGGAGCGACTTCCGGGTGGGTAATCGGCGCAGCGTCAACCACAATGCTCAGCGCCCGAAAGCCCGGGGCAATCGCGGCAAGACGCGGGTCTATTGACGGCGTAACGAGAGACATAAATAATCCTGTATTGACTGTTTTATACCATGGTAGTGACCAATGACTGAAAAAGTCAATATAATGACCGAACAGGGTGCCGATATCGCCCAGGTAAGCCTGGCCGTCGCCAGCCGTATTCGCAACTGGCGTAAAGAGAAAAAACTGTCGCTGGATGAGCTCTCGCGGCGTGCCAGCGTCAGCAAAGGCATGCTGGTGGAGATCGAGAAAGGGGCGGCTAACCCCAGTATCGCGATTCTGTGCAAGCTGGCTGCCGCGCTCGGCGTGTCGGTGGCGGATATTGTGAATGTCTCCAGCGAACCGCGGGTGCATATCATTGAGGAAGCGGCGATCCCGGTGCTGTGGCAGGGGGAAAAGGGCGGACGCGCGAGACTGCTGGCAGGAACTGCGGGCCCGGATATGATTGAACTGTGGCAGTGGGAGATGCAGCCGGGAGAGCGATTTACCTCTTCGGGGCATCCGGCGGGCACCTTTGAGCTGTTGCACGTGAACGAAGGCGTTTTATCGCTGACAGTGGGCGAGGCGGTGACGCAGGTTGCTGCCGGGGCATCGGCGGTGGCGAAAACTGAAGCGGCGCACGGCTATGCCAATGAAGGCAATACCGTGCTTCGCTTCACCATGACGGTAGCGGAGTTTCACCGATAAAAAGCAGGCCGGGTAAGCGCAGCGCCACCCGGCTTTTTTTACGCCTCTTCCACACTCACGCGCAGTGCCGCCAGCGCTTTACGTGCCGCCTTCAGCACCTGCTCACACTGCTCAATGGTCAGCGTCAGCGGTGGCTCAATGCGGATGGTTTTGGAATTGTTGAGCGTGCCGGCCACCAGCACCCGCTGGCGGAACATCTCGCTCGCGAAGCTATAGCCAATTTCGTTATCAACAAACTCAATGGCCATCAGCATCCCTTTACCTCGTGCCTCCTGGATCAGATCCGGGTATTCACGTCCCAGCTGACGGAAACCGTCCAGCAGCATGTCGCCTTTCTGCTCCGCCTGCGCAGGCAGGTTTTGCTCCAGCAGCACGTTGATGGTGGCCAGCGCGGCCGCACAGGCCAGCGGGTTACCGCCAAAGGTGGTGGTATGCAGGAACGGGTTGTCGAACAGCACCGAGAAGACCTCTTCGGTGGCAACCGTCGCACCAATCGGCATTACGCCGCCGCCGAGCGCTTTCGCCAGACACAAAATGTCCGGCTGAACATTCTCGTGCTCGCAGGCGAACATCTTGCCGGTACGCCCCATGCCGGTCTGCACTTCGTCGAAGATCAGCAGCGCGCCAAACTCATCGCACAGCTGACGTACGGCAGGCAGATAGCCCTGTGGAGGCAGGATCACGCCGCCTTCGCCCTGAATTGGCTCCAGGATCACCGCGGCTACGTCATCGCCGGTTTTACGGCATTCGCTGAGCACGGTGCGCATGGCATTAATGTCGCCGAACGGCACGTGGCGGAAGCCCGGCAGCAGCGGCATAAACGGTTTGCGGAAGGTGGATTTGGCGGTCGCAGACAGGGCGCCCAGGGATTTACCATGGAACGCGCCGCTGGTGGCGACAAAAGTGAATTTCCCGCGCGGCGACTGGTACGCTTTGGCGAGCTTAAGCGCCGCTTCGACCGATTCCGTGCCGCTGTTGCTGAAGAAGCTGTATTTCAGTTTGCCGGGCGTTAAGGCTGCCAGCGTTTTCGCGAGCATGGCGCGAAGCGGGTCGAGCAGTTCCTGGCTATGGAGAGGTTGTTTCGCGAGTTGATTCTGTACGGCGGAAACCACTACTGGATTACGGTGCCCCACGTTGAAAATGCCAAAACCACCCAGGCAATCAATAAACTCCTGTCCCTGGGTGTCGACAAGCGTATTCAGACTTCCCGCTTGCCACTCTACGGCTCCGTAATCCCCGCCGGCGGTAACAGATTTGCGATACTCCAGAAAACCTGGATTGACGTGCTCTTTAAAGTAATCGATGACCTCTCGGTTAAGTTGTTTCATCTCCTCATGATCAAGCGTTCGCTTCTCAATGAGATTCAGTGCGTGCGCGGTACAGGCAAGAGCCGAGGCGCTGGAAGGTAACCTGTTCAAAATATGCTCCCGGGGATCGCGTATCACATGATACTGCGTTAAGTATTGCAGGGATTACGCCACTTCAGCGGACTTAACGAAAATCGGGATAAACGCCAGGTTAAAATAATGTTGCGCAATATTTAATCATGCCGATGTTTTCCAGGCGGGATTTAGCGGTACGGAAAACGGGGGCAGGAAGACGTGGATGGGGTCAATTGCACCAGGGGGGTGCAGGCGGTGCGACTTAAGTGGGCGTTAACAGATCATCCTTTGCAGGTAATTTCATTGTGAAAGTATTTAAAATCAATCAATTATAAAATCTCACAAAAAGTGCGGTTTAAGTGAAATCTGCGATCTCCATCAAGTTTAACAACTAAAGATAAATTGTTTACCGCCGAAAAAACAATAAACCACAAAATTAACATTCAAATAACCTGCAAGGGATGCTCACGATGTCCTCTCCAACCTATGTCACCCAGAATGAATATCTTCTGGACGATGACACCACCTTAATGTCTACCACAGACGTCCACAGCTATCTGACTCATGCTAACGACACCTTTGTTCAGGTGAGTGGCTATCAGCTTAATGAGCTGATGGGTCAGCCGCATAATCTGGTGCGCCATCCTGATATGCCTAAAGCCGCTTTTGCCGATATGTGGTACACCCTGCAACAGGGCGAGCCGTGGAGCGGAATTGTCAAAAACCGCCGTAAAAATGGCGATCACTACTGGGTGCGCGCCAACGCGGTGCCGATGGTGCGCCACGGGAAGGTCACCGGCTATATGTCGATTCGCACCAAAGCGACGGCAGAAGAGATCGCCACCGTGGAGCCACTCTATAAGGCCCTGAATGCCGGACGCTGTACGAAACGGATCCATAAAGGGCTGGTGGTGCGTCAGGGCTGGTTCGGAAAGCTACCGGCAATGCCGCTGCGCTGGCGGGTACGCGGCGTGATGGCGGTGCTCTTTGGCGTGCTCGCCGCTACGCTTGTGGCAACCTCAGCAGGCTGGGTGTC
This sequence comes from Enterobacter cloacae complex sp. 394F7, assembly GCF_057320385.1. Taxonomy (NCBI): domain Bacteria; kingdom Pseudomonadati; phylum Pseudomonadota; class Gammaproteobacteria; order Enterobacterales; family Enterobacteriaceae; genus Enterobacter; species Enterobacter cloacae complex sp. 394F7. The sequence continues at coordinate 47,814 of NZ_JBXWCS010000006.1, forward strand.
GTTGGCCGCAGCAGCGATAATGATGCTGCTGGGCACGTTGTTGTTTGAACAGCAGATTGTCCGCCCGGTAGAGAACGTGGCGCGACAGGCGCTGAAGGTGGCAACCGGCGAGCGCAATAGCGTGCAGCACCTGAACCGCAGCGACGAACTGGGCCTGACCCTTCGCGCGGTGGGGCAACTGGGGCTGATGTGTCGCTGGCTAATCAATGACGTATCAAGCCAGGTGGTGAGCGTGCGCGACGGCAGCGACAAGCTGGCGCAAGGTAATGAGGATCTGAACGACCGCACGCGTCAGACTGTTGCAAACGTGCAGCAGACCGTGGCGACGATGAACCAGATGGCGGCCTCCGTTCAGAGTAATTCTGAAACCGCCACCGAGGTCGATAAGCTCTCCGTAGCCGCCAGCAGTGCGGCGACCAAAGGTGGGAACGCGATGCAGACGGTAGTCAAAACCATGGACGATATCGCCGACAGTACCCAGCGTATCGGCTCCATTACCACCCTGATCAACGATATTGCCTTCCAGACCAATATCCTCGCCCTGAATGCGGCGGTAGAAGCGGCACGGGCCGGTGAGCAGGGCAAAGGCTTTGCGGTGGTGGCAGGAGAAGTTCGCCATCTTGCCAGCCGCAGCGCTAACGCCGCCAATGATATCCGTAAGCTGATTGATGCCAGCGCCAGTAAGGTACAGTCCGGCTCCGAGCAGGTACACGCCGCAGGACGCACCATGGATGATATCGTTGAGCAGGTGAAAAACGTCACGCAGCTGATCGCGCAGATTAGCCATGCCACCTCTGAACAGGCTACCGGGCTTTCGGAGTTAACCCGCGCGGTGGCTGAACTGGACAGCATCACGCAGAAAAACGCCGATCTGGTTGAAGAGAGTGCGCAGATCTCCGCGATGGTAAAACACCGGGCCGGACGTCTTCAGGATGCAGTGACGGTTCTCCATTGAGTCTGTAATGTTCCAGAAAAGCCGTTTATTCTGCCAGGCGTAAACGGCTTTCGTCGCTTCATTTGTAATTATTTCTGTGATTTATTGTTAATTTTATATTAAATAACTAAAGAAAGTGCCTCAGTTATTTATCCCTGCCTAAGTCATTTTTCCACGATGCTATTTCATAAATGCCCCGTCTGGTGGTTGAGTAACGATCGATACGGCCATATTAATAGTCTCTGCCTATCCATTGTGATGGTTATGAAATAAAAAAACGATCAAAGTCATAAAGTTAGCGGTTTCGTTACCGATAACGGTGATCGTCTGAGAAATAATCACATCGATGGAGTAAATATGTTCTTACATGACGTAAAAATCGGCACGAAATTATTTCTGGCGTTTGGATTCTTTATTGTCCTGATGGTGGTGAGCGCGAGTTTGTCTTTAATGAGTCTGAACCGGGCAAACAACGGGATGCAATCCATTATTACCAGTGATTATCCAACCACGGTAAAAGCGAACCAGTTAATCGATAACTTCCAGGAATTTATTAGCACTCAGCAGCTCATGCTGCTGGATGAACAGGGAACGTACACGGCGCAGTCGCAGCAGCATCTTAAAGAGATTAGCGAGCACATCACGGTGCTCCTCGGTGAGCTGAACAACGTACTGCAGGATCAGCAATCGCAGCAGGTGCTCGCCGAGATACGCGGCGTGCGCCAGCAGTATCTGGACTCGCGCTATCGTATTTTGCAGGCGGTGCAGAATCACGATCGCGCCGGGGCGCTTCAGGAGATGATGACCAACACCCTCAAACTGCAGCAGGCCTATAAAGCCAAAGTGCAGCAGCTGATTGCGATTCAGAACACTGAGATGCAGAACGCCGGGGTGCAGGTGGAAAGTGATTTCAGGAGCAACCGTCTGCTGCTCATCCTCATTACTCTCTTCAGCGTGGCGGCAGGCAGCCTGATTGGCTGGTTTATCGTGCGTTCCATAACCCGTCCGCTGGGCCAGGCCGTGGACTTTGCGGCGGCGATTGCGGATGGCGATCTCACCGGCAGTATCACCTCGCACGGTAAAGACGAAACCGGCCTGTTGCTGCATGCCCTGATGGAGATGAAAACACGTCTGCTGGACATTGTGCAGCAGGTGCAGACCGGCTCGGAGAATATCTCCAGCGCCGCCGCGCAGATTGTCGCCGGGAACCAGGATCTGGCCGCGCGCACGGAAGAGCAGGCCAGCTCTGTGGAGCAGACCGCCGCCTCGATGGAGCAGATCACCGCGACGGTGAAAAACACCGCTTCGCATACCGGAGAAGCGACCAACCTGTCGGCAGATGCCGCGAAGGTGGTCAAAAACAACGGTGAGATGATGAAGCAGGTGACCAGCAAAATGCGCCTGATTAACGAGACCTCGAACCGGATGTCCGACATCATCGATCTGATCGATGCCATTGCCTTCCAGACCAATATTCTGGCGCTGAACGCGGCGGTGGAAGCGGCCCGGGCGGGCGAGCACGGTCGTGGCTTTGCGGTGGTGGCTGGTGAAGTGCGCCAGCTCGCGCAGAAGAGTGCTTCGTCAGCCAGTGAGATCCGTGAGCTGATTGAAAGCTCCACCAGCCAGACGCAGGACGGGATGAACCTGGTCGAGAAGGCGAGCGAGCTTATCAATGGCATGGTGGGCAACGTGGAAGAGATGGATGTGATCCTGCGTGAGATCCGCCAGGCCAGCCACGAGCAGACGGAGGGGATCTCGCAGATTAACAGCGCGATTGGCCTGATTGATGCCACCACCCAGCAAAACTCCGCGCTGGTGGAGGAGTCTGTTGCCGCGGCGGCCTCCCTCAACGAGCAGGCGATGCACCTGAAAGAGCTGGTACGCGTCTTCCGCGTGAGCGCGCACGCACCGGCTTAATCCAGCTGGGAGATCTCCAGCGCCGCGCGGTCGATCACGCCAACGATCTGCTTAAGCTGCGCGTCGCTGAGCGCTCCCTGATTAACCTTCAAATCTAACACCGCTTTGAAGTTATCCAGTGCCCGCTTCATCTGCGGGTTTTTGCGTAGCTGGAAACCGACCGCGCGGGCTTTGATACGCGCCTGAATCTGCTCAAGCTGTTCCTGGTTTTCCTCCAGCCACTGCTGTCCTGCCGCATTGATGGCAATGCGCTTACGCCCATTCTCTTCTTCCGTAATGGTGATAAACGCCTGATCCTGAAGATAATCCAGCGTCGGGTAAATCACGCCAGGACTCGGGGTGTAGTTCCCCTGGGTCAGGTTCTCAATCTCTTTGATCAGCTCATAACCATGGCTCGCGTTGCGGGTCAGAATATCCAGAATCACCAGCCGCAGATCGCCGTGACCAAAAAAGCGCGGTCGACGTCCGCCGCCATCATGTTCGTGTCGCATAGTGTGCCTCGTAAATTGATATATCTAAACTATATCTAAGATATATTCAGATGCAATCTAAAAGATCTTGCATTCTCGCTGATTAGCAATCATTATCATTTAAAATCAATTTAGATATATCGTATTCACCTGAGAAGGGTCTTAACATGGCAACCACCCGCTATCCACAACGCGTGCGTAACGAACTGCGTTTTCGTGAACTGACCGTGCTCCGTGTTGAGCGCGTAAGCGCTGGTTTTCAGCGCATAGTTTTAGGCGGCGAAGCGCTGGAGGGCTTTAGCTCCCGCGGTTTCGACGATCACACCAAAGTGTTTTTCCCGGCCCCGGGAACGACGTTTGTGCCACCGGTGGTCACCGACGAGGGCATTGACTGGGGCGACGGCGTGCGCCCGCAAAGCCGGGATTACACACCGCTGTACGACGCCGCGAAGCACGAGCTGGCGCTTGATTTCTTCGTGCATGACGGTGGCGTTGCCAGCCAGTGGGCGCTAGAGGCGAAAGTGGGCGACAGGCTGACGATTGGTGGCCCGCGCGGTTCGCTGGTAGTACCGAAGGATTACGCCTGGCAGCTGTATGTGTGCGATGAGTCCGGGATGCCGGCGTTGCGTCGCCGCCTGGAAGGCATCGCCAGCTTGCCGAAACGCCCGGAAATTCACGCGGTGGTCACCGTCGGGGATGAATCATACAAGGATTATCTGGCGCACCTGAGCGCGTTCAACATCACCTGGGTGATCGGCCACAGCGAGCAGGCGGTGGTTGAGCAGCTGGCGTCGCTGAACGTTCCGGCGGAAGATTACTTTATCTGGCTGACCGGGGAAGGGAAGGTGGTTAAAAACCTGAGCCGACTGTTTGAGACTGAGGCTATCGATCAGCAGCTGGTGCGTGCCAGCGCGTACTGGCACGCGAAATAATTACGCTGCTGAATCGAGCTGCGCTTCGCTCACCTGATGTTCGAGCGAGGCGCGGACCTCGTTCAGCGCCTTTTCCTGCTGCGCGAAGTACGCTTCCATATTGCTGAGCGACGACACCAGCAGCCAGGATTCTTCTTTCTCCAGTTCTGCCAGCTCGTTCACTAAGGTGTCGATCTGCTCGCGAACCTGAGCCATTTTTTTGCGGATGCGCTCCAGATCGTTCAGCCTGTCGCTGGCCATCAGCGGCTCGAAGCCCTGCTGCAGGCGCGCCACCAGAGAACGAATGGCTTTGACGTCTCCACGCTGTTTAGCCTGGTTGAGCTGCACCATCATCGCGTTGGCTTCTTCTTTCAAATCGTCCGCCACCAGATCCGGGTGACACAGCTTGCTCGCCTGCCGCCAGAGCCGTTTCAGCTCGTCCCGATCCTCCTGTGAAAGATCTTTCCCTTTACGCAGACGCACTTCGGCATCCTGATGCTGCTCGCGGTATTTCTCGTACTCTTCGTTGGCCTCGTCACGCGCCTGACGCGCAGGCTCTTCCTCACGCGTTAAGCCGCTCTCCAGCTCCAGCGCCTCGGCAAGCAGGTTGGCAATCAGGTTACTTTGCTGCTGCAGATGCTTACGCGCCTCGGCTGCCTGTACGGAATCGGCAGGAAGTTCGCGCCAGCGCTGGGTGAGTGTTGCCAGCACCTCCACGGCCTGGGCCATGTAGCGCTGACAGCGGCGGTAGTCTTCCTCGCGACGACGCGCCTCAGCCTGCTGGCGGCGCAGGTTCAGCTCGGCCAGCGTTTTACGCAGGGCGAGGATCTGCTGCATCAGCGGGCCCAGGCGGGAGAAATAGAGATCGTTGAACTCATCAAGCTGCTGTACGCGCGCGTTACGGCGGTCAATCAGATCGCGCAGTCGCTCTTCCAGCGCTTTCAGTTCCAGTTTGCTCGCGGCGACCTGCGGATCGCGCCATGGCGTCACGGCACGCTGGCTCTGTAGCCACGCGACGATCGCGGCGATGGCCGCAGTGTAGTTTTTCTGCTCAAGCGCCACGACGATTGCCTGTAGCTCATCGTCAAACGCTTCATTTTTCAGCCGGGTTAGCTGGCTCTGAATGATGTCGTCATCTTCCAGTTCAATGGCATTTTTAATGATTTCTAGCCGTTTGATCGGTGTGCTCATGATGCCTTTCGCTTTGGCGCTTAAGTATTTGAGTTAAGGTTAGTTGTTGGAAACGCTACAGGAAATAATACACACGGATGATGATCGGCGCGATGGGGGATTTCTTTAGATTTACGCAGTGTCACCCGCTAAATTCTGAAAATGCAGCAAAATAGACCTTAAATTAAATGTGTGTATTTACACTGTTTACTTTTTGACATAAGTTGCGCGTTTTTTGACAGGCAAGTCTGAAAACGGACTTTTAGCAAGGAGTGGCAGTGATGACAGGGAAAACGTCGATACTACAGGTGCTGGCTGGCATGGCCTTGCTGGCAGGTGCTGCGCAGGCGGCCCCCCTGTCTCCGGCCGACCGTAATACTATTCAGCAGCAACAGCAGCAGCTGCTGAATGAAAACCAGCGCCAGCGTGAAGAGCTGGAGCGCAGCGTGGTATTACCGCGTCCTGTTCAGCCCGACAGTGCTGCGACTCCGCAAGGTCCCTGCTTTGTTATCTCGCGCATTGAGCTGACGGGTACCACCCTTCTTTCTCCGTTAGCCAAAGATCGCCTGGTTGCGCCGTGGGTGAACCAGTGTCTTGATATGGCGCGTCTCAACGCCCTGACCAACGCCGTCTCTGACTGGTATATCAGCCGGGGGTATATCACCAGCCGCGCATTTTTAACCGAGCAGGATCTCTCTGGTGGCGTACTGCATCTCGCGGTACTGGAAGGCAAACTCCAGCAAATCCGGCTTGAAGGGGTTCCCGCCCGCACGCTGAGCATGACCTTCCCTGGCCTCGAAGGGAAAATTCTTAACCTGCGCGATATCGAACAGGGCATGGAGCAGCTTAATCGCGTGCGCCAGACGCCGGTTGAAATAGAAATTTTGCCCGGCGACAGACAGGGCTATTCAATCGTCAATCTGACGGCTTCGCCTGAATTCCCGCTCAGCGGTTCAGTGAGTTTCGATAACAGCGGGCAAAAGAGTACCGGTACCGGACAACTCAATGGCGCGCTGTACGGCAATAACCTGCTGGGGCTGGCGGATAAGTGGTTTATCAGCGGCGGGCGCAGCAGCGATTTTTCGAACAGCCATGATGCTCAGAATTTTGCCGCCGGGGTCAGCGTGCCTTACGGCTACGGCTTGCTGGACTACAGCTACAGCTGGAGCAACTACCTCAGCACCATCGATAATAACGGCTGGCTCTGGCGTTCGACGGGCGACACTGAAACCCACCGTCTGAATGGCTCATGGGTGCTGTTCCGCAATGGTGATATCAAAACCGGCGTGTCGGCGGGCATCACCCACCGCATCAACCATAACTATCTCGACGATGTTCTGCTGGCTACCAGCAGCCGCAAACTTTCAAGTTTCTCCCTGGGCCTTAACCACACGCAAAAAATTGCCTCCGGCGTGGCGACCCTGAACCCGACCTTCACTCAGGGTGTGCCGTGGTTTGGCGCCGAAGATGATAACGACAAACATGGCGATGTGCCGAAAGCCGAGTTCCGCAAATGGAGCGTCAACGGCAGTTTTCAGCGCCCGGTTGCTGACGGGCTGTGGTGGTTGACCAGCGTCTATTTTCAGTGGTCACCGGACCGGCTGTACGGCAGCGAGCGCCTGACGCTGGGGGGAGAGACCTCCGTGCGCGGCTTCAAAGAGCAGTACCTCTCCGGTGATAACGGCGGTTACTGGCGAAATGAACTCAATTATTCGCTCTTTACGCTGCCGTGGGTGGGGGATGTTGGCCTGCTGGCGGCAGTCGATGGTGGCTGGCTGAAGAAGGACGGATTTGACCGTTACGCCTCCGGCACGTTGTGGGGCGCCGCGTTTGGTCTGACGACGGCTCATCGCGGCTATTCAAGCCAGTTTACCGTTGGCACACCGATGGCGTATCCGGACTGGCTGGCACCGGATCACCTCACGATTTACTACCGCGTATCAGTGGCTTTCTAAGGGACAGGGATGATGAAACAGGATCAGGTTCGTTTTTCACAGCGCGCGCTGAGCGCGTTACTGAGCGTGCTGCTGGCAACGCAGCCGCTGTTACCCGCGGTGGCGGCATCCATCACCCCGTCCGGCAATACGCAGATGGATAAGGCGGCTAACGGCGTGCCGGTGGTGAACATCGCCACGCCGAACCAGTCCGGTATTTCCCATAACAAATACAACGACTACAACGTCGGGAAAGAGGGGCTGATCCTCAATAACGCGACCGGGCAGCTTAACCAGACTCAGCTTGGCGGGCTTATCCAGAATAACCCCAACCTGAAGGCCGGGCAGGAAGCCAAAGGCATCATCAACGAAGTCACCGGCGTTAACCGCTCAAATTTGCAGGGCTATACCGAAGTGGCCGGCAAGGCGGCGAACGTCATCGTGGCGAATCCCTACGGTATCACCTGTAACGGCTGCGGATTTATCAACACGCCGAATGTGACCCTCACCACGGGTAAACCGGTGCTTGATGCCAGCGGTAAGCTGCAATCTCTTGATGTAACCCAGGGTGCGGTCACCATCGAGGGCGCGGGCCTCAATGGCTCGCAGAGCGATGCGGTGTCGATCATCTCCCGTGCGACGGAGATCAACGCGCAACTGCATGCGAAAGATTTACGTGTCGTTGCAGGGGCGAACCGCGTAGCGGCGGATGGCAGCGTCAATGCGTTAAAAGGTGAAGGTACAGCCCCGAAGGTCGCGGTAGACACCGGCGCGCTGGGCGGCATGTACGCTAACAGGATCCGTCTGGTCTCCAGTGAAACGGGGGTGGGCGTAAACCTGGGCAACCTTAACGCGCGACAGGGGGATATTGCGCTCAGCAGTGCGGGAAAAGTGGTGCTGAAAAACACCCTTGCCAGCGGCAGCACCACGGTCAGCGCGGCGGACGTAACGTTACGCGGGGACCATAAAGCGGGTGGCAATGTCACGGTCTCCGGCCAGACGGCGCTGACGCTTGACCAGGCTCACGTTGCCGCGGATAACAACCTTCAGTTAACAACCCGCGGCACGCTGACGCAAAACGGCGGTGCGTTCACGGCGGCAAATGACGCTACGCTTGCGGCGACCACCCTGATCCAGAGCGCAGATGCCCAGGCAAGCGCGGGTCGTCATCTTGCCGTAAATGCTGAGAAAAATGCGGCGCTTAACGGTTCTCTTGTGGCGGGGAAGCAACTGTCGGTCAAGGGTGGCGAACTGGTGCAGCAGGGAAGTCTCAGTGCTTCCGAGATTGCCCTTAACGCGCAGACGTTGACGCAGGAGAGCCGCAGCACAACAAATGCCAGCGGGAACATCACGCTTACCACGTCTGGCCACAGCCAACTGAAAGGCAGCACAACCGCCGGACACTCTCTCGCCGTCAGCGCGGGCAGCCTCGCGAACAATGGCACATTAGCCGCCGTGGCGGATACCCGGATTAACACCGGTATATTCAGCAATAACGGCACCGTTCAGGGCAACAGCCTGACCGTCTCCGGGACGGATATCACCAGCTCCGGCGCGCTGAAGAGCGCCTCCACGCTGGATATCCGCGCAGACAATGCCACGCTTTCCGGTGAGACCGGTGCGAAAGGGAAAACCACCGTAACCGCGAGCGGCAATCTGAACAACAGCGGCACGCTTATCAGCGATGACACGCTAACGCTGAACGCGGCGCAGATCGTCAACAGCGGTACGCTTTCCGGTGTCCGGGGGCTCACCACCTCAGGGAAGACGTTCACCGCCAGCGCAACGTCAGTGACCCACAGCGACGGGGATGTGGCGCTGAACAACACCGATACCACGCTTGCAGGTGAAACCAGTGCCGGTGGTGCCGTTACCGTGCAGGGCCGCAGCCTCAACACCACGGCCACGGCACAGACACAGGGCAACAGCGTCGGCGTGGCCGTGCAAAGCGCAACACTTGAAGGAACTCAGGCTGCCAAAGGCAACATGACGTTCAAGGCTGACAGCAGCCTCAACCACACGGGAAAATCATCAGCTTCAGGGCTTAAGGTTGAAACCGGCCATCTCAGCAACGGTGGAACCCTGACGGCCCCCTCGCTTGCAATCGACAGCCCTGAGGTCATTAACGGTGGTCTGATTCACGCCGGACAAACGCTGTCGCTGGTTACCCGTCTGCTGGATAACCGCAGCAGCGGCGTGCTGTACAGCCCGTCGGCACTGTCACTTTCCCTCTCTGAACTGAACAACGCCGGTATTATCACCAGCGACGCGGCGCTTTCCCTCTCTGGTTCAAATCTGACCAACAGCGGCGAGCTGAGCGGTACTTCACTGGCAATTGATTACGAGACGCTGAAGAACAGCGCGGAGGGGATGCTGCTGGCTCAAGGGGCAAACCGCATCACGGCACAGTCGGTGTCCAGTGCGGGCAGCATGGTGGGCAACACCCTGACGCTGAATGCCGATCGCCTGGAAAGTGCCGGTCTGTTACAGGGCGATAGCGCATTATCACTGACCGCCGGAATCCTGAATTTACTGACAGGCTCCCGCACGCTGACGGGGGGAGAACTCGGCCTTTCAGGTACCACGCTGACTACCGCAGGGCAGCTCCAGGGACAGGATGTCAGCATCCGTGCCCACGACTGGACTAACCGCGGAAGTTCCCTCGCGACCGGCTCACTTGACGTGACGACCGCTGGAACGCTCAGCAATACCGGCGAACTGATGAGCCAGGGCAACGGCACGCTGAATGCGGTCAATACCGTTAACAGCGGCAATATGTTGTCGGCCGGTGACCTTTCGCTTAACGGAAAGACGCTGCGCAACAGTGGTACGCTTCAGGGGAATCGCGTCACCGCGCATCAGGACAACATCACGAACAGCGGAACGCTGACCGGGATTGCCGCCCTGACGCTGGCCGCGCGCCTGGAGATGGCGGCGCCATTACTGACGCTGGTGAATGACGCGTCGGGATCGTTGCTGACCGCGGGCGAGTTGTCCGTGACGGGCGGCGATCTGCGTAACGCAGGGCAATGGCAGGGGAAACGGGTACTTATTCATGCGCAGGCGCTTACGAACGGCGGTGCGATCCAGGCAGAAAATTTACTGGATGCGCAAATTGTCAGCACCCTTACCGGGACAACGGGCAGCAAAATCACCTCCAATGGAGAACTGGCGCTCTCAGCACTGACGCTGGCAAACAGCGGGCAGTGGATTGCAAAACACCTCACGCTGGGGGCCAGTACCCTGAACAACAGCGGTGAGATCACCGGCGTTGATGCGCTTTCGGTCGCCCTTACGCAGATGAATAACCAGGCCGGAGGAAAACTGCTCAGTGCAGGCGCGCTGACGCTTGATGCGGATAATGCAACGAATGCCGGGCAAATCCAGGGGAAAGCGACCACGGTTACCGCCGGGCAACTCATTAACAGCGGACGGCTTCAGGGAGAAGCGCTGACGCTGAATGCCTCGGGCGCGCTGAACAATACCGCCAGCGGTGTGCTGCTGAGCGAGAATGCGCTGACGGTATCGACAGCCACGCTGAACAATCAGGGCACGCTACAGGGCGGTGGGGAATCTTCGGTGAAGGCCACCACCCGCGTACAGAACGACGGCAAAATGCTCTCCGGTGGCAAACTCACGCTGACCGCACCGGAACTGGCGAACAGCAGCAGTGGTCTGGTTCAGGCGGTGAGGTTGCTGCTGGATGTGGTGAACGCGGCAAATAGTGGGCGGATACTCGCCACTGACAACGCTGAGCTACGGGGAACGACGCTGACCAACGACGGCATGCTGCAGGGTGCAGACCTGCTGGTTAATTATCAAAAACTGAGTAACAACGGTACGGCTCTCGGTACCCGTTCGCTTACGGTGAAGGGCGATGAGATTACCCATACCATCAGCGGTAAGTTGTTCAGCGCGGGTAACCTCACGCTCAACAGCGGCACGCTGAAAAACGCCGGACAGATTGTGGCGCTGGGAGATGTCACGCTTCATCTGTTAAATGCGCTTGAGTTCAGTGGAACGCTGGCCGCCAGCAACACCCTGTCTCTCACCGCTCAGGGGGATATCACCAATAATGGCACCCTACAGGGAAACAGCCTCGTTCTGAGCACGGGTGGAGTATTAACCAACAACGGCCAGTTCACTGCAGGTAAGGGTGATAGCACGTTCAGCGCGCAACGTATTGTGCTCAATGCAGCCGGTAGCCTCTCGGCAGGCGGCGACGTGGTATTTAACAGCCTGAGTGACATAACCGTAAATGGCTTTACCGGTACGGCTGGCAGCCTGACGATGAATGCTGTGGGCACCTTGCTCAATACCGCACTGATTTATGCCGCGAATAATATGCAGCTCTTTGCCGACCGTATTCATAACGTCTACGGCGATATTCTGGCAGGGAATAGCCTGTGGATGCAGAAAAATGCGGCGGGTGCGGCTAACAGTGAAGTGGTGAATACGTCCGGGAATATTGAGACGCAGAAGGGTGACATTACGATCAATACAGCCCACTTATTAAATGAGCGGGATGGAAGTAATTCGAATACACAGATAACTGATTTGGATAACCCTTCCTGGGTTGGCGAATCATCCTTTGTCGTAAGCCTGGATGATATGGAGGAAGGAAGTTATTCAACAGAAAAAAATCGTACGGATGTCTGGGTAGGAAGCTGCATGAGTTTTCCAACCTATCCAGGTGCGTGCAGCATGGATGAGCCTTTCTTTACCACTTCTTATCGGATTAATGATTCGGGTCAAACCAAACGTTTTGCGATTAAAAGAACTGAGGTTGATGTAACCAGTACTGGCCATGCAGCGCGCATCGCATCAGCTAATAATCTCAATATCACTGCCAATTATCTCGACAATAGCGGTAGCAATATACTTGCTAATCGCGATATTAGCCTAAAAGGTGAGCAGCTCAACAATCAAAGCTACCAGGCGAGTTCTGAGACTGAATATCTTGTCTACACGGCATCAACCATTAATGCTGGTGGTGTAACCTATATTCTGACTGGGCGTGAGGCCGAATCAGAAAATACCGCTAATGTTGTCAGAGCTGTAATACAGGCAGGCGGTAATGTCTCTGCCACCTTCACCAACGACATCAGCAACACTCTCGTCACCGCCAACACGGATGGCTTTAGCAATACGATTGCCGCCCCTACGCTGACTCCGCTCAGCAACCAGTCCATTACCAGCAGCGAGCAGGCGCAGTCCCTTGTCGAAGCGGATGCGCAGGACATCACCACCCCGCAATGGCGTGATGCGGTGAGTGACGCCCTGAAAGATATCTCCGGCGGTTCATCACTCTCCGACCAAAACGGCAGCAGCGGTAACTATCCACTGCCGTCCGGCAACAACGGCTATTTTGTTCCCTCCAACGATCCCGATAGCCCGTATCTGATTACGGTGAACCCGAAGCTCGATGACCTCGGCAACATGGACGACAGCCTGTTTAATGGACTGTATGACCTGCTTGGCATAACACCCGATGCCACACCGCGTGAAACCAACAGCGCGTACACCGACCGGAACCAGTTCCTTGGCTCGTCCTATTTCCTGGACAGGCTCGGCCTGAACCCGGATCGCGACTACCGGTTCCTCGGCGACGCGGCGTTTGATACCCGTTACGTCAGTAACGCGATTCTGAACCAGACCGGCAGCCGCTATATCAACGGCATCGGCACCGATCTCGATCAGATGCGCTACCTGATGGACAGCGCCGCAGAGCAACAAAAAACGCTGGGGCTGAAATTCGGCGTGGCGCTCACGGCTGAGCAGGTTGCTGCACTCGATAAAAGCATGCTCTGGTGGGAGTCAGCGACCATCAATGGTCAGACGGTGATGATCCCGAAAGTCTACCTGTCGCCGAAGGATGTCACCGTTCACAGCGGCAGCGTGATTAGCGGCAATAACGTCCAGCTGGCGGGCGGTAACGTCATTAACAGCGGTAGTACAATTGCGTCGCAGAATGGGCTCTCAATCGACAGCAGCAACAGCCTGAGCAACCTCAACGCCGGACTGCTGAGCGCAGGCGGCGGGCTTAACCTGAGCGCGCTGGGGGATATCAATAACATCGGATCCACCATCAGCGGCAAAACGGTAGGGCTGGAGAGCGTCGCGGGCAGCATTAACAACATCACCCGCGCACAGCAGTGGAATGTCGATGCGGGAAATGTGCATTTCAGTGGCACCGATGTCGGCAAGACGGCCTCCATCATCGCCACCGACGGGCTGACGATGCGCGCCGGACAGGATATCAACGTGACCGGCGCAAACGTGTCGGCGGGTGGCAGCCTGGGTATGGCGGCGGGGAATGATATCAACATCACCGCCAACGAGATCGCGACCAGCGAAGGACGTGCCGGGCGCAACCGTGCGACCACGGAGACGGCGTCCGTCGCGCATCAGGGCAGCACCCTGAGCGCGGGCGGTGACCTCACCCTGCAGGCGGGTAACGACGTGAATGCCCGTGCGGCGGCGATAGCGGCGGAAGACGATGTGGGCATTCAGGCCGGTCGGGATGTGAACCTGCTGGCGGAAGCGTCGATGGAACGCTCCAGCAGCCATGCGAAGAAAAAAACCGCCATTGACGAATCTGTTCGTCAGCAGGGTACGGAGATTGCCAGCGGGGGGAATACGGTGATCCTCGCAGGGCGCGACGTAACCGCGCAGGCGGCTGACGTGACAGCGCAGGGCGATATTGGCGTGGCGGCAGGCCGCGACGTAAATCTGACGACGGCGACGGAGAGCGATTACCGCTATCGAGAACAAACTAAAACCAGTAGCGGCTTCCTGAGCAAAAAGACCACCCACACCATCGAGGAAGACAGCGCGACACGGGAGAAAGGCTCGCTGCTGAGCGGCGACAATGTAACGGTGTCGGCGGGTAACAACCTGCGGGTGTTAGGTTCTGCGGTCGCTGGCGACGGCGATGTGGCCCTGTCCGCAGGCAACAATGTGGACATCGTGGCGGCGACCAACACCGACACGGCCTGGCGCTTTAAGGAGACCAAAAAGTCCGGTCTGATGGGCACGGGTGGCATTGGCTTCACCATCGGCAGCAGCAAGTCCACCCACGATCTTCGCGAGCAGGGTACCACCCAGAGCGAGAGCTTCAGCACCGTCGGCTCGACGGGCGGCAACGTCAGCATTGCAGCGCGCAAACAGGCGCATATCGGTGGGGCAGATATCATCGCACAGAAGGATATCAGCCTGACCGGTGACAGCGTGGTGATTGAGCCGGGGCATGACAAACGCACCCGCGATGAGACCTTTGAGCAGAAGAGCAGCGGGCTGACGGTGGCGCTGTCCGGGGCGGCGGGGAGCGCGGTGAACAGTGCAGTGCAGACGGCACGTGACGCGAAAGGCGAGAGCGATGACCGCCTTGCGGCGCTGAAGGCCACCAAAGCGGCACTGTCAGGCGTACAGGCGTCGCAGGGTGCAGAAATGGCGCAGATTAACGGCGATCCCAACAGCGGTATCGGCGTCAGCGTTTCGCTCTCTTCGCAGAAATCGAAATCCGAGCAGCACATGCAGAGTGACACGGTTGCGGGCAGTACGCTGAATGCGGGGAATAATCTGTCCATTACCGCGACCGGAAAAGGGAAAGGGGAGAACAGCGGCAACATCCTTATCGGCGGCAGCCAGCTGAAGGCGGGCGGCGACACCGCGCTTGTCGCAGCGAACGACATAGTGCTGGGCGGTGCGGCCAGCACACAGCAGACGACAGGAAAGAACAGCAGCAGCGGTGGCGGTGCAGGCGTCAGCATTGGCGGCGGCAAGAGCGGTTACGGCATCGGTGTGTTTGCGAATGTGAATGCTTCGAAAGGCAGTGAAAAGGGCGACGGTACGGCCTGGACGGAAACGACGCTCGACAGCGGCGGTACGGTCTCCATGACCAGCGGTCGGGACGCCATTCTGAACGGCGCGCAGATAAGTGGCGATAAAATCGTTGCGGATATCGGGCGCGACCTGTGGATGAGCAGCCAGCAGGACAGCAACGATTATAAATCGACGCAGAACAGCACGGCGGCAGGCGGCAGCTTCTCGTTCGGCAGCATGACGGGGTCCGGCTACATCAGTGCCAGCCAGGACAAAATGAAGAGCACGTATGACTCGGTGCAGGAGCAGACAGGGCTCTTCGCGGGCGATGGCGGTTTTGATGTGACGGTGGGACGCCACACGCAGCTTGACGGTGCGGTGATTGCCTCGACGGCGACGGCGGACAAAAACAGTCTCGATACAGCAACGCTGGGCTTCCGGGATATCCACAACGAGGCGGATTACAAGGTCAGCCACAGCGGCGTCAGCCTGAGCGGCGGCGGTGACTTTGGCGGTGATGCATTCAAGGGCAACCTGCCGGGCGGCGTGGTATCGGCAGCGGGCAGCAGCGGTCATGCGGAGGGTACGACACAGGCGGCGGTGGGCGAGGGTAACATCACCATCCGTGATACCGAAAACCAGCAGCAGGATGTGGCCAGCCTGAGCCGGGATACAGAACACGCAAACGACAGCATCAGCCCGATATTTGACAAAGAGAAGGAGCAGCGGCGGCTCGCGCAGGTGAGTGCCATCAGCGATATCGGCGGGCAGGTGGCAGACATCGCCAGAACGCAGGGCGAGCTGAATGCGCTGAAGGAAGCGCGTAAGACGCACCCTGACCTGACGGTTGAGCAACTGAAAGAGACGCAGACGTACCGGGATGAGCAGGCGAAGTTTGGTACGGGCAGCACCATTCAGCGTGGCATTCAGGCGGCGACGGCTGCGCTTCAGGGGCTGGCAGGCGGAGATATCGCCGGCGCGCTGGCGGGAGCCTCGGCACCGGAGCTGGCGCATCTGCTGAAATCGACGGAGGGCAATCCGGCGGTCAACACCATTGCGCACGCGATACTGGGCGGCGCGGTTGCGGCGCTGCAGGGGAACAGTGCAGCGGCGGGTGCGGCCGGTGCCGCTACGGGGGAACTGGCTGCGCGTGCAATCATGCAGGCGATGTATCCGGGCAAAGCGGTGAGTGACCTGAGCGAGGAGCAGAAGCAGACGGTCAGCACGCTGGCGACGATATCGGCGGGGATGGCTGGAGGAATAGCGGGAGACAGCACGGCTTCAGCAGCTGCTGGGGCGCAGGGCGGGAAGAATGCGGTTGAGAATAACTATCTTAGCGTGTCTGAAAAGACAGAGCTTGAGCTGGCGAAACAGACTCTCCAGAACAGCAAAGACCCAAAAGAGCGTGAGTTAGCGAAACAGAAATATGACGCTCTGCGCGAGAAAGACATTGCCAGTGATAAAGACGTTATTGATGCCTGCGGAAATGGTAATGCGGGTAGCTCAGCGTGTGCAGGTGCAAGACTAAAAGTCATTGCGACAAAAGAGGGGTATGAAGATGGCCCGTATAACTCGAAATATAGCCAACAGTACTCTGATGCGTATGGGCAGATAGTCAATCTCCTTGATATCACTAGTGTTGATGCACAGAATCAGCAGCAGGTGAAAGATGCCATGATTAACTATTTCATGGTCACCAAAGGGGTTGATCGTCAGACCGCAGAAAGCTACACCGAAACGAAGCAGGGTCTGGAGATCATTGCGACTTCAGTAACACCAATTTTGGGTTCTGCTGCAGCAAAACAATTAAGTAAAATCGTTGATGCTAGTCTTAAGGTCGTGGCAAAAGGTAATGTTGATGGAGCAAAGTTCACTGATACTAATCAGGGGGCAAGACCTTCTAACTTAGCAGATGTGAATAAGCCAACACTCATCGATGGACGAATCCAGGCTAAAATAGATAAGCAAAACAAGCCTCTTCCTAACGGCAATATGGCTACAGCTCATGCGGAAGTAGGTGTTATACAGCAAGCTTTTGAAAAAGGGATGTCTCAAGGGCGTGAGATGACAATGAGTGTATCTAAAGAGCCTGTATGTGGTTATTGCCGCGGTGATATAGCAGCTATGGCTGATAAAGCGGGGCTAAAATCTTTAACAATTTATGAAGAGGCTACTGGATCAGTCCTCTTCTGGCAGCCTGGCATGAAATCTCTCAAGGTTAGGGATTAAAATGAATTTTAAAATGAGTTGGACACTGGACGAAATTGGTGGCAATAAACAGATCCAAAATTTGGATATGGTATTAAATCAGTTTAAACTAATTCAGGGGAAAAAAGGAACCCTTACTCTTGATATACTGAATAGTAGCGATGATAGCGCTGAAATGCTTCAGATTAGAACGGAGAATGGTTATTATTTGATAACATTAGGTGAAATTGTTGAGGATGAATACCAAGTAAGAACGTACTGGGATTCATCTAAACCTGATACAGGAATATTGATTCTTGGAGATTACTGGCCAGAGTCTCAGCTTACAAAAGACTCTGAATTTATTGTAAAGATCTTAAAAGAGTTTTTTGATACTGGCAACGTATCAAAGGAACTTCTTAGTTGAAATATAAATCCAAGATTTCAGCATCCTAATTGATGCTGAAGTTTGCTTATATGATGGTGCTGCGATAGATCTTGTGTCACGGCTGGGCGGTAGCGTCTCCGGGCCAGGAAAGCGCGTCGGGGTAAAAAGTTGGCAGGGACAAAATGTTTAAGCGAAACGGCCTGTAACAATCTGATTTAAAACGGAAAAAGCCTTTCATTCTCAATGAGTGCATCGGAGCGAGTTATTGTTGAGAATAATGCGCTAAGTGCCGATCAGATTGACAGTTTTGCGGCAAGGGCGAGAAGGTGTGAGACTCGTGGCGACTGCAAACAGGTCGTCAAGGAGATGGAAGATCTCAGCCTGAAGCAACAGCAGGAAATGATCGCTGTCTGTGCAACAAACCCGGCGGCCTGTAAAGAAAAAATATGGAGATATACCTGCTAACGGAATGCTGGTACGAGAAGCTATTAATCGCGTGTTAGGTGCAGATGTGCAGATGTGCCGTCTGCAATGAAGAACGATATGTCCTCGTTGCTGGCGCAACAGATCGAAGCAGAAGGTGTTGTTACCAGTACTGAGTTTGCCAGCCAGTTACAGAGTCGTTATGGTATCGACAAGCAACAGGCCGAAATTCTTGCTGTGGCTGCGCTTGGGGCTGTAACCGGAGGGATGAGTAAAGGCGGGAAACCAGCCGCGGGAACAGAAGGAAAAAACATTGTCATTGTTGACTCCGGTAAGAAAGGTGCTTGGAACAAGACCTTAAATAAACCTGAGCCGAATACGGTTTATAAGGTTGATGGTAACAAGACCTATCATACTAATGAACTTAGCAGACCAAGTGACATTAAAGCCACCCTCGAGTTCTCAAAAAATGATCGCAATACATATCAGCAATGTGTTGGTGGGAAATGCGGTAATCCTGGCGATGAGGGCGGTCATTTAGTAGCCAGTATTTTTGGTGGACCTGGAGAAAGATTAAATATAGTTCCTATGGATGGGAATCTAAACAAAGGCGTTTGGAAACAGATGGAAAATAGCTGGGCGAAAGATCTTAAAGCGGGTAAAAAGGTTGATGTGCAAATACAACCCATCTATGCTGACAACAGCAAGCGGCCCAGCAGCTTTAATGTGACTTATTCTGTTGATAATGGAAGGCCAACTCGTGTAAACATTGACAACGCTCCAGGAGGCAAAAAATGAGTCTAGATGATGAAATATACAAAGAAATCGGACAGTTGCTTTATAACTCGGCTCCTGGTGATGCAAAGTTAGTCATAATGGAAGCAGAGCTATCTCCGGAAGGCGATAGCTGCCATTTTAATTATGATTATATTAACGAGAAAAACGAAAAAAATTGGTTTTTACCTGAGGATGGGGTAACGGATCAAAGATTAAGGGAGTTATTGGTTTTACTTAGAAGGTTTTTTATAGAGAATTTTAAATCAAAAGAAAAACCGTTTTGGCATGGTTGTATAGCTAAGCTTGATATACCGAAATCAGAGATAACTATCGATTTTAAATACAACTGATGAAAGGATTCCGGAGAGTTGCTTGTACACTGCACATCACTGGTGTACAAGCTCTTTCCTTCCCCCGATATGGCTGTCCGACATTTACAGACAGGGCTGTTGCAGAGGCTGTAACAAGTAAAGCCATTGATAGTAACCAAGCAAAGATCCAAAATTATTTATCTGGTAGCCAAAAAGGCTACTTAGAGCTTGACTATCAATCCTCTACTCCTATTGGCATTAGTGTTACTCGCGGTTTAACAAGTGCTGTACCTGTAACAAATGCCAGAATCATCATAGGAAGAGATCCTTCAATGCCAGATGGCTATAAAATTATTACTGGATATCCAATGCAATGAATATTAGAGAAAAATACCCATCTCTTACATATCTACTAAGGTGCTATTTTAACCAAGATTTTGAAGTGCTATTTGGAAATGCGGATGAAACATTTGCTGCTTACAAAGCTACTGAAACTGTGGAAAAGCAGTTGCAGCTGAAATCTGAAATAGATTATCTGTTGGCTCTTTCGCTATCAGATGATGAATTACAGGACATAGTACTTAATCAAATGGATTGTAATTATTATTATCCTAACGAATGGCCTTCATCTGAAGAATGGCTGAAACATATAAGTATTCAAATCAAATGATCAGTCCCGGCCACTGAGCAGGGACCTTTTACCTGTTAGTTCTTAATCCCTCTCTTCATGCACCACTAATGCCGGAGGGGTATGATGTTGCGGCTATCAGCTCTTTACCATTACTGGGAAAAGTAGAGAACGGGGTGCAAAACTGCGTATTGAGGCATTGCGCCCTATTCAGTGGAGTGTTCGGGAGAAAGTAGTTGTAACATACTGATGTAGCAGTGGAAATGTAGCTCCGGCGGTCTGCGTCATATCGGATAAAGTTGTTGTTGAGAATAACTCGCTTAGCAAGGATAAGATCTTTGACATAAACCCAATGCTGAAGATAGGTATTGAAGAGGCTGATGACGATCCGCTGAAAGGCGGTGGTGGAATAGCTAAAGGTGAAAACCGTACAGTTAGTGCCCTGGAAGGGACGAAACTAAAAGAATGCTCCGACAGACTGAGAAATATGGGAAGGCTGGAGTTAAGGAGCTGCATAATGGAAATTATCGCTTTTATGGTGGAATGACGCCTTCCAGAACAACTGGGGAAATGGCTGGGGCCAGATTGATAAGATAGTGGGATCCAAAAAACAGGCCAAATCAGATCCTGGTATGAAACACTCGACCATTCTGGAAATATTCATAGTGTGGCTACGAAAATCGTTACCAATGATAAGATCCACCATATTTTTGATGCTGATGGTAATTATCGAGGAAGGAGATAAGTATGAACATATTTCCATCGCGTTATGAAATTGCTAGCGTAATTAATAAGTTAAAATCGGGTACGCTAGATAGAACCAATATTGCGCAATGGGCTTTTTCAATTATTGATGCAGATGATATTAGAATCACAGATCAAGTTGCCTGGAAAGTGATTCAAAGCTTAGGTGCGGTCGATCTTCCTTCCTCAGATCGAGATTATTTGTATGGTATTGATGATTTTGATGATTGGTTGCGATTATTGGAATCATGATATTAGAGATCCCGCCTCTTGCGCCGGGATCTTTCCCTCGACGATTACTACAGCGGTCGGGACGCCAGCCTGAACAGTGCGCAGGTGAGTGGCGATAAAATCGTTGCGGATATCGGACGCGACCTGTGGATGAGTAGCCAGCCAGGACAAAACTATAGGGCGGAGTGGTTTTGGGAGCGGGCAGCGGCAGCAAAAGATTCTCCAAACTGAAGACTGAAGGGGTAATACAAAGGGATTATCAGTATTACTGAAAAAAATTAGTAATAGCGGTTCTGAGCACCTGCTCGGAATCCTTGTGGGATGAGGGCATTATGGTGCCTTCTAAATTAGGATAAAATTTATTAAGGATATTTAAATATGTCAAAAAAATTACTGTTAAGTGTTGCTGTAGCATCAATGTTACTGACTGCTTGCTCTGCATTTAACGGCGGTAGTGAATTATTGTCTGATAAGAATAACAGTGACGCTTTAATTAATTCAAAAATAATAGACGGAGAAACAAATGTCTCTTCTTTGTCCAGTGTTATTGGCAAAAAAGATGAATCCCGTTCTGCTTTAAAGAAAACATTCCCTGATGGGAAGCTTTCGGTTGCTTCATATACAGGATTTTTGAACGGCATGACCGGCACTTATGCACATAGAGTTCTTTCAGTAGTCTATGGGCCTGATAATATTGTCATTAATCATGGTATCTTTGTAAAAGATTTACATAATCCTAATAAATATAATCTTGATTATGTAAGTGCCCGTAATTTGGCATTTACAGAATTAGAAAAAGGTAGTGATAAAACGAAAGTAATAAATTTATTAGGTAATCCTGATGGTATGACGTTCACGGATGAGGGTAACCTTCTGCTTATCTATTCTAAAACGGATGTTTCCAGAGATGCCTCATCTTATATCCCAGTGGTTAACATGATAAGTGGGACAGAGTCTGGTGTATCAGAAAGACTCTATATTGAGATGAGTAAAGATGAAAAAGTAAAAAATGTTATTTCAGCTACTGTGCAAATTATTCAGGGAAGAGGTATTGGCAATGCGGATAGTTATAATGAAAAATACGAAAATATTAAAAGTAAGTTCTAGATAGCGTATCAATGTCAAATCATAATCGTAAATGCTAATAGCATTTTGCGATTTTATATTTCTTCATAAATTGACATTCCTGTTAGCCCAGTAATTATTTACTGGGCTGCTCAGTAGCAGAGCATTGATATCGGCGAGCAGATGGCAGGCATAGCCAGAATGCAGGCATAGCCAGAATGCAGGCCATAAAATTCCTAAAATGTGTAATTTGCCAGCGACATCACTTTATCCTGCTCTGGATTGTACATCTTCCATGTTAAAATACGTAGCAAACAACATTGTTAAAGGACAAACGATAAAAATGAAGCTTTCCCTGTTTTGCGCAAATACAGGTTTAAGTAAAAAGGACTTCCCCTTATGGTCAGATGTTTACGATGCGCTTCATCAGCTCAGGACGAATACGGGAAGCGTTAATATTGTAGATGTTGATAATCAAAAAACGCTCAGCATCCATTCGGATGGTATGCATTTCCTGCTCTCATTAATTGAGGGTAAGGATGATAAAACAAAAATACAAAGCATCCAGACTGCTTGTTTTGAAAGGAAAGAAAGTTCTGTTCCGCCTGTTTTTCTGAGTCATTCTCATGGCCTGATAAGTGATTTCGAGTTTGTGACTGAGGTTTCCAGAACCTTTTTCATCACAGGACAGGTTTAGCGTTTTGCTGCATTAAAACAACCTGTTATATCCGGCATCTAAATTCCAAACCCATTTATTTAAATCATTATGCCTAATGAAAAGTAGGTTGTGGTCGTGTATTTCGTATTTTTTCTGAATTATTCTCAAACCAGACAAACCTTGTCCAGATTCATCCCGTGGTAGGCTATGGTATACATCGCGTAATGAAGCCGTTAATGCCTCAGGAAAGAATAAACAACAATGATGAAAATACTGCTTGTGGATGACCATCCGGCAATCTGCTTTGCGCTCAAGGTGCTGCTTGAAAAGAATCCGGATTTTATCGTGACGACATCCTCCGGCGAGAACCTGCTGGCGCTGCTGCATCGGGAACAGCCGTCGCTGCTGATCCTCGATCTGGAACTCAAAAACGCTGACGGGCTGGATATTCTCCCGCGTATCAAGCACCACTTCCCTGCGCTCAGGGTGCTGGTTTATACCAACCAGCCTGCAGGGATCTACGCACTGCGTACGCTGAAGGCCGGGGCGAGCGGGTTTATCAATAAAAGCCTGGCGCTGGAGCGCGTCGAGCCGGTTTGCCAGCTGCTGCTGGACGGCTATCACTGTTTCCCGGAAGAGACGTTCACGAAAATCGTCGAGGCTACTGAAATACAACATGATAGCCGGGCGCTGCTGGCGAGTTTCTCCGATCGTGAAATCGCGGTGCTGAACTATCTGAAGCAGGGCAAAAGCAACAAGGAGATTGCCGACCGGCTGGCGCTCAGCAACAAAACCATCAGCACCTATAAGGCGCGAATGATGAAAAAAAGCGGCTTTGCGCATTTTGAACAACTTTTCGATCTTATTGATACTTCAGAGCCAGAGACGTGAGAGCCGTTACTTTTATCCTGCTTTTTTGTATTGCCTTTACCGTGTGCGCCACACAACCGGGGGAATCCCTTCGCCTGCTGGCGCGTAGCCATGAAAAGGTGATCGAGCCGGGACTCAGCGGCAGCGAATGGCGCTGGATGCGCGAACACCGCAAAATCCGTCTGGCGGTCTGGGAGCCGATGATGCCCCCTTACGACATCACCACCGGGCTGAATGATTACGGTGGTATCAATGCGGATTTCACCGGGCTGGTGGCGGAAAACCTCGGCCTGGAGATCGAGGTGGTGCGTTATCCCACCTATGAGGATGCCTTGTCAGCATTGCGGGCAGGCAAGGCGGATTTTATGCCTCAGGCAGGGGATAGCCAGCAACAACAGGGGCTGATGCTGAGTGTGCCCTACAGCGACAACATCCCGGTTGAAGTGGTGAATACCGATGCCTCGCCCGATGAGCCGGTGAAAAGGATCGCCGTTTCGCCTGTCTACAGCCGCAGCGACGTGCTGGCCCGTTATCCGGGGGCTGACATTGTGAATTTCTCCTCCACGCGGCATGCGCTGGAGGCGCTGGCGTTTCGCGAAATCGATCTGTTCTTCAGCGATGCGATCACCGCGCGCTATCTGGCGAGTCAGTCCAATTTAAGCAATCTCAGTATTCGTCCGGTGGCGGACACGTTCGAGGCGTCGGGATTCTCGTTCGCCGCGATGCCAAAGATGGCGGTCTGGATCGCGATCCTCAACAAGATGCTGATGGCGCTGCCGGAGAACGCGGGCGTGGAGATCCACCGTCGCTGGAGCGGGGGGATCCCGCTTTCCCTGAGCGAAGAGCCACCGCGTTACACCTCGCTCGAACATAAATGGATCAAAGAACATTCCCGGATCCGCGTCGCGGTGGCGCAGGATAACGCCCCCATTGCCTTTTTCAACGAGCGCGGGCAGCTGCGCGGCATCCTGGCGGATCTGCTGACCGCGCTCCGCCTGCGTACCGGGTTTACCTTTGAAATCCGCCGTTATCCCAGCCAGGCCGCCGCCTTCAGGGCCATAAATCGCGGAGAGGCCGAGCTGATTGCAGGCGTCACGCAGGAGGGGATCTGGCAGGCGGATCTCCTCACCACCCGAACCTGGTTGTATAACTCCTGGGTTATGGTTGGACGTGCGCTCCCGGGGAAGGAGGCGCTTCAGCCCCGTGTGGTGAGCCTGCGCGGTGAAGCGCCTGATGACTGGCTTGGCCGACAAAATAGCGGCCAGACGGCGAAGGTCGATACCTGGTGGCAGGGTTTTAATAGCGTGGTGAAGGATAAAAACGACATGATGGTGGTGCCGCTGATCATTGCCAACGCCCAGCTCACCCGCAAAGAATTTGCCTCACTGAAAATTCTTGCCAGCATCGATGCCGAACCGTTGCGCTTTGCCTTTGGCGCATCGCGGCAGGCCTGGCCGCTGATCACCATTCTGAATAAAGCGCTGATCAACATCCCGCCGGAAGATCTCCACGCCCTGACGCGCGGCAGCAATACGGGCAATGCGTTTGCCTCTGTGTCAACGTCGGCGCTGTCGATTACGTGGATGGTGACGTTCACCGCCACCGGTCTGGCCTTGCTGGCGCTGGTGGCCGGGTGGATTTACCGTCGGCGGCGCATCCAACAGGCGCGCATCCGCAAGCTTATTCAGACGCTGCGTGCGGCGAAACAGCGCGCAGAGCGAGCCCGTCGGGGAAAAAGCGCCTTTCTGGCGACCATGAGCCATGAAATTCGCACGCCCGTCAGCGCCATTATCGGCATGCTGGAGCTGGTGATGAAACGTCCTGACCATGCCCCGCAAAACCCGCAGTCGATACGGGTCGCCTGGGACGCGGCGCAGTCGCTGTTGCTGCTTATCGGGAATATCCTGGATGTGGAGCGTATTGCGTCCGGCCGTCTGGTGCTCCGCCCGGAGCGCGCCTCGCTTCGAAACCTGATTGAAGGAACGGTGTCGCAGTTTGAGGGGCTGGCGGCGCAGAAATCATTGAAGCTGCTGCTGGAAATGGATACCGCCCTGAAGGGGGACGTATTGATCGATGTGATGCGTTTTCGTCAGATCGTCACCAACCTGCTGGGCAACGCCATTAAATTCACCGACCACGGTCAGGTGATGCTGCGGGCGCAGCCGCAATGGCAGGACGGCGAGTTTATGCTGCTGGAGCTGACAATAGCAGACACCGGCGAGGGGATTGATGCTGCGACGCAACAGCGTCTGTTCCAGCCTTTTAGTCAGGGTGAGAGCCGTACCCGGGCGCAGGGCAGCGGGCTGGGGCTCTATATCTGCCGCCAGCTCGCGGACATGATGGATGGGGATCTCACGCTGAATAGCGTGCCGGGTGAGGGGACAACGGTCACGGTGACGCTCAGGCTGCCCGTCATGGCCGCACTGCCAGAGAAAGAGACTAAAGCTTGTGTGCCACCCGGCAAACGCGCAGCCTTGACCATCATGGTGGTAGACGATAATCCGGTCGGGCGGATGCTACTTACCCAGCAGCTTGAGTGGCTGGGGCATGCTGTCACCCAGCACGACAGCCCGGCAAAGCTGCTTGAGAGCCTGGCAATCCGACAGCCGGACGCGGTGATCACCGACTGCAACATGCCCGAGATGAGTGGCTATGCCCTGTCGCGCATCATCAATGAACATTACCCCAGTGTCACGGTGTTTGGCATGACGGCGGACGCGCGTGAATCCGTGCGGGATGAGGCGCGGGAAGCAGGCATGCGCGACTGTATCTTCAAGCCGGTCACGCTGGTTGCGCTGGAAAATCTGCTTGCCCCTCTGGCCCCCTCCGGTAAATCGCCGGTTGCTTCGCCATATTCCATCACGCTCCCCCCAGCACTGCTGGACGGTGAGCATCTGGCAACGTTTCTGGATTTGCAGATAACCGTGCTGGAGGAGACGCTGGGCGATATTGCGCTGTGGCGAAAGGACCCCGGTACACCCTTGAAGGACGCGCTGCACCGACTGCGGGGCGGTATTCAACTGCTCGGTATGACGGCGCTTGAGGCGCGCTGTCTGGAGCAGGAGCGGGCTGCCGACAGCGGCGGCATCCGTCAGCTTGAGGAGGAGATTCAGGCATTAAGGGCTGCATTACAGCGCTGGCGCGAGACGGGACTACAACCGGGCGAGACCGTCCTACAGCAGAATGAGGACGGGCGTACAGCGTAAGCTTCCCCTCCATCGGGGTACGCTTTTAGTCGGGGAAGTTCACATATAAAGGAGATATCCCGATGAAAAAACTCGTATCCGCGCTGGCCGTTATTGCCTCTG
Organism: Enterobacter cloacae complex sp. 394F7; assembly: GCF_057320385.1. Classification (NCBI taxonomy): domain Bacteria; kingdom Pseudomonadati; phylum Pseudomonadota; class Gammaproteobacteria; order Enterobacterales; family Enterobacteriaceae; genus Enterobacter; species Enterobacter cloacae complex sp. 394F7. Next base: position 74,564 of record NZ_JBXWCS010000006.1, read on the forward strand.
TTGGTATGTTCACCTCCGCCCAGGCGGCAGAAAGCTGCTCTGCCAAAGCCGCGGCACTGGAAAAAGAGATCCGTATTGCCCAGCAGTACGGTAATACCTATAAGGTCAACGGGCTGAAAAAAGCACTGGCCGAAGTGAAAGCACACTGCACCCCGGCAAGCGTACAGGCTGATGCGCAAAAAGAGGTGAAGAAGCTGGAGAAGAAACTGGCCGAGAAGCGTGAAGATATTGCCGAGGTTCAGGCAGATCTGCGTGAAGCGAAAGCCAAAGGCGACAGCAAGAAAGTGGCGAAATACCAGCGCAAACTGGCTGAAAAACAGAGCGATCTGAGCAGCATTCAGCAAGAGCTGAGCCGTGCTCGCGCTGCGCTCGCCTCCCTGCAGAAATAACGCTTTTTTGTAAAACAGGTGAGGGGGCGTGAGCCTCCTCACCTTTTTGCGCTGCCTGCCATCATGATGCGACTCCATCTTCTTTTTTTTGTGCTGCTTTTCGCCATGGCAGAGAGCCGCGCGGCCACCCAAAAGACGTGGGTGATCCTTAATAACCTCTACAAAGGGGCGATTTCGTTTGAGGTGTCTGCCTCGGGGCCTTGCCTTAGCCAGCCGCTGATGGAGGAGTGGGGCGTACGTGACGCGGTGCTTGCGCGTCTGGTCTGGGATGCCAAAGGGTGCCTGACGCCACAGTCTGCGGAGCAGTTTAACCTCAAATACTGGTATCGCCCGCAGGCGCAACTGCTGACGCTTCTGTTCCCGACAGACGCCATTAGCCCGCAGCAGAACGGCATCAGCACCAGCCGCTGGGATGATGGCATCAACGCGCTGTTTATTAACTATCGTCTGGATGCGGATCACAGCCAGGCGCAGTACGACTGGGAGCGTTCCGGTACTGACGCCACGCTGAGCCTGGACAACGGCCTTAATGTGGGCCCCTGGCGTTTGCGTTATCAAAACACCTTCTGGCATGAAAAAGAGGGACAACACGGTTCGTACACCAATGCGATGTCGCTCTGGCGCAGCATCACGCCGCTGCGTTCGCGTGTGACGCTGGGCGACGGCAATACCTCTTCAAATATGTTCGACAGCCTGGCGTTTCGCGGTGCATCGCTCGCCAGTGACGAGGCGATGTACCCTGATAGCTGGCGACCCTATTCGCCGTGGATCAACGGCTATGCCCGCACAGAGGCGGAAGTCACCATTCACCAGAACGGGGTACGTGTTTACCGTATTCACGTCCCGCCCGGGCCGTTTACCATTCGCGATTTTTATCCACCGGACCCGGACGGCAACCTGGAACTGACGGTGCAGGAGAGCGACGGTACGGAGCGTACCCGCCTGCTGCCCTATTCCAGCATGCCCAATCTGGTGCATCACGGGCTCTTTAGCTACGAGCTGGCCGCCGGTCGGTATAAACCTTTTCACGGTATCGACAGGGACAAGGATCGCTTCTGGCAGAGTACGTTCTCGTGGGGAGTTGCCCCGCAGGTCACCGTGTTTGCCGGGCTGCAGCAAGGGGAGCACTATTTCAGCCAGGTCGCGGGTTTTGGCGCTAACCTCGGGCGGTGGGGGGCGTTTTCCGCAGATGTCAGCGCGGCTCGCTATACGCAAGAGGCGGAGACGCAACGGGGCAAGGTGTGGCGTCTGCGCTATGCCAAAGCGTTCTTTACGACCGAAACCAGCCTCACCGCTCAGCTCCAGTGGTATCCACGTAATGAACATTACCGGTCGCTGGAAGAAAAAATCACGCGGGCGGAGCTGCTGAGATACGGCTGGGACGATGACGTCACCCGGCGGGCGCTGCGCGGGCAGCTGGAGCTTAACCAGAATCTTGGCGAGGACGCCAGCCTGAGCCTGTCGTGGCACGGGTTGAAGTCACGTGAACCTGACGCAGGTAGCATGGGGATGACGCTGAGCCTGGATGCGACCTTACAGAATGTGGATGTCAGCCTGTACGGCGGTTATGAACGCTACGGTAAAAACCCGGATGAAACCACCGTGGGTATCAACATCAGTGTGCCTTTATCCCTTTGGGGGACGATGAGTAATGTCGGCTATATCACCGAGCTCGCCAGCCGGGAGGAAGATAGCCATGGAGTGACTGTGTACGGTTCGGCGTTGAGTGATTACAGCCTGCGTTACGATCTGCAGGCGACGCATACCCTACACCGCAATGATGAGTTGTCTGCGAGCCTGGGCTATCAGTACAACGCGGGCGAGCTGAACCTCAGTATGGTACGCGGGGGAACGCGCCGTGATTATCATGCCGACACCAGCGGCAGCATTCTGGTGCACGCTGACGGCGTGACGCTGGGCCAACAGCTCGGCAGCACCGCTGCGCTGGTGGACGTACCGGACTCGCCGGGAATTGGCTTCTATAACCAGTTTGGCTCCACAACCAATGCCAGAGGCGAGCTGCTGGTGAGTTACTTAACGCCGTGGCGCGTGAACCGCATTACGGTCGATAGCCTGAGCATGCCGGAAAACACCACGCTGGATGTGACGGAACTGGAATCGGTGCCCACCGATGGCGCGATTGTCCTGCTGCGTTTTCCTCAACCGGTAACGGATTGAAATAAAAAGGAACGGTACTAAAAACGAGACAAATCCCTACGTAAAATTACCAGGTAAAACGCGTATTCATCCTAATAGTTTGCCCTTTCGGGACTGCTTATGATTCGTCTCACTGACTGTTTTTCAATGGAGTGTAGATGAAGATGAAAGCAATTTTAATCGCCCTGCCTGTGGCGATGATCCCGGCTACCGTTCTGGCAGCAAATACGGAAGAAGGGTATTACGGTTCGGCAAAATACCTGCAGATTGAACAGCGTGCGAAAGAGATGGATACCAGCGCGCGTCCGGGTGTCGGGCAGTTTGTGGGCGGTAAAGAGAAAGAGCATTTTGGCGGCGCGGCGATTGCCGCAGGTTACCAGTTCGGTAACGGCTGGCGTACCGAAGGGGAATACACCTTTAAACAAAAAACGGAGTACACCAGCGGCTCCAGCACATTCGCGAACAGCTTTAACCATCTGCAGACCGAAACAGAACGACTGATGTTGAATGTCTACCGCGATTATGAACTCGGCTACGGTGTCTCTGTTTACGGTACCGCAGGGCTTGGTGTGAGCAAGATCAAAGCGGGCGGCTGGCAGGGTAACGCCGGACGTGAATACGCCTCGACCACCCAAAGCAACCTGACCTACGCGTTAGGAGCGGGCGTAAGCTACACGCCGGTTGAGCGTCTGTATGTCGATCTGGGCTATCGCTATATCGATATGGGCAAGATCGAAAGCGGATATAACAATTTCACTAACGCGCGCGGCTTAAAAGATGAGCAGATGAAAGCGCATATTGTCTCTAACGAATTTACGCTGGGTATGCGTTACGTGTTTTAACCTGTTGTGACCGTCACTGCTTTAAAACAGGGCCAACACCGTGGGAGTGCGGGGTTGGCTTTTTTATTGCGCAAACAAAAAAGCCACTCATATGAGTAGCTTAATTATATGATTCTAAAGCTAAAATTTGGTGGCCCCTGCTGGTCTTGAACCAGCGACCAAGCGATTATGAGTTATCATGATAATGCAGATATATCAGTAAGTTACATTTAAAATCAAACGGTTGTGTTATCAACCGTTATCATTGATTATAAAAGTTGCTCAGTTGCATCGCCATTTGATCGCCATTTTCGATGTTTTCCATCCTTCAGCCGGAAGGATAACTTCTGCTCTTGAAGGAAAGCTATCCCTAAGTTTCATGAGGGGTTTCAGCTCATGCTCATAGTGTGTCTGTTGTTGAGCTGGTTTATAGGAGTAAACATGCTATTAAAAATAGGGATTGAATATCACATTCAAGAGAGTATATATTTATTGCTTATTTTAAAATTATGGACTTAATGAAATGATAACTGGCGGCTATGTCAAAACAATCGAAGGATCTTATCATTTAGAATTTAGAAATAAAAGGAGAGAACGACTAATAAGTAAAAAATACAGTTCCCTTCAATCTTTGAAAAAATCATATCCTAGAATTGTTAAGGCGTTGTCAGATGGTAAGAATTATAGAAAGAAAGTTTTTGAAAATGACTCCGCTTTTTTAGCATGTTTTTCTCCTAAATTAGTAGCGTATACTTCAACATTTAAAGATTTAAAGTCTGCAATTGATTTTGCTAAAGAAATTAAGAATTTCATTTCTGATGAAAAAAACACATCTAAAATTTTTAGTACGTGCTTATCAGACCAAAGCGAAAATGTCATTAGGATAAAAAAGGTTTCCCAGTTTTTAGATGAGTTAGAAAAAATATCTTTACCACCTTCATCTATGTTTTATTTTAGAGGGCACTCGAGTTATTTATATAAAATGGAGCCGGGCGTTTACAGGAAGCCGGAGTTAATAAATAATGAGAATGTTATTTATAATGAACTTCTTGTAAGATGTCCTGATGACTTTACATATACAGCATCAACTTTTGAAACGTTAGTAAAAATGCAGCACTATTCGTTACCAACGCGATTACTAGATATTACTACTAACCCGCTGATAGCACTATATTTTGCTTGTTCATCTTATAAAACTGATTCATATGATGGAGAGGTGAAAATCCTAAATATCCCTACTGGTGAAGTTAAATATTTCGACAGTGATACTGTCACTGTAATTTCAAACATCGCAAAGCAGCAAAGAAGCTTCAGCACTGCGTGCTTGGATAATGATGATAATGATAAATTAATCCATTTCATGGATGACATCAAACGTGAAAAATCGTACTTTATAAATAGAATTAAGAAAACTACTCTGACTTCTGTTGTCTGTGTTAAACCTAAGCTCAATAACGCTAGAATCATAAGGCAGGATGGAGCTTTTCTAATTTTTGGAATTAAGTCAGACAAGTCAAAACCGGCTGAAATACCATCAGCATATCAACTCAAAAATGGTGTTAGATTTTTCATTGATAAGAATTCTAAGGAGTTAATTCTCGCTCAACTCGAAAAAATTGGTATTAATGAAGCTACCATCTATCCAGAAATAGATAAGGTCTCAACATATGTAAGCAACCGATATGGTAAGCCTGTAGACCTACGCGATGAGCAAGATGAGGTTATTGAAAACCATAAAACAGATAGCGGAAGTAGTATATAAATTTTAAACGATTCATGGGTGATTAGATTTATATAAGTATTTGCAAGGTGATGTCAGATATTTTATTTAAATGGCACCATCTTGCATAATATATGTTTTTATCGGTGAGGATATGCTGGCAGTTTATTTTATAGGGTGCTGTTGAACAATGGATTGAGTCTGACTACATCTTCTAAATGATCCGGAGCAAAGTGAGCATAGCGCATAGTCATCTTTATATCTGTATGGCCGAGTACTCGCTGTAACACCAAAATGTTGCCACCATTCATCATAAAATGGCTGGCGAATGTATGCCGCAAAACATGGGTAAGCTGGCCGGCGGGCAACTTTATCCCTGTTCTTTCCAAAGCGGCTCTGAACGCGCCATAACAATTATTAAACAGGTCCCTCTTATTTGCTTTCTTATCTTCGAGTAAAGCGTCGTGAAATTCTTGGCTTATTGGTACAGTTCGGTTCTTTTTGCTCTTAGTTTTAATGAAAGTGATTTTGTATTTAGATAGTTGTTTTTTTTGTAACCCTTCGGCCTCAGACCAGCGAGCACCAGTGACAAGGCAAATTCTTACAACTGTTTCTAAATCTCGATTTTCATGGCGTTTGCATTCAGAAAGCAGCATTGCGATCTGCTCATGTGTCAACCAGGCCATTTCCATTTCTTCAGTACGGAAAGGACGCATATTTTTTAGAGAGTTTTCGCCCTTCCATTCTCCAAGCCGGTTTAGCTCATTGAACATTGCTCTAAAGTAAACAAGTTCAAGATTGAGTGTACGTGGTGATACCTCTTTTACCCGATTTGAGCGGGCATATTCACCTTGTAACCTCTTTTCCCTATAGCGGGAAAACATTTGAGCATTGTAATCGCGCGCGAGCGGTTCCCCCATGCACACAAATGCGTGATGCATTGCTAATTGACGTTTTAAGCCATCTTTCAGAGTGATGCCGTGGGCGCTATACCACGAGTCAACTAGCTCTTTTACCGTTCGGCGATCTTCGTTCTCTTCATTCCACGGATTTTGTACGGTGTATTGTTCAAAGGCCAGCGCCTCACCTTTAGTCGCGAATTTTTTCCTAATACGTTTCCCTTTCGCTCCGTTTGGATAGAGCTCGCAAATCCAGCCGCCAGCCGAATTTTTACGTACAGCCATTGGTTAACCTCGCTGTATACACCGATCACGCGACCTAATATTTTTATTTCATCAACACCGCATTCAAAAGGCACTTTTCCACCTGCTACGTGCAATCTTCTACCCGGTAGAACCGTTAATCCGCGAATGCTCGCGGAGCCCTCTATATCAACTAGCCAAACACTATCCGAAAGAGATGCATCTTGTTCAACAAAATGCAGCTTCCCATCAGCTCGGACAGCAATACCCTGCGACATCTGCTTACTAAAAAATGATGAGTCGATGCTCAGAGTAGAACTTTTGGTGAGCTTTCCGTCACTCAGTGTGAACGACTCAAGGTTTTTTGACGAAGTTGTAGAAGAATTCACTTCATGCTGCGCGCCTTCTCCTGTTAAAAGCCATCGCAAATTTGCATCTGTTTCGAGGACGTACTGGACGGCGAAATCGTAGGAAACCGTGCCACGAGTGTATCGATTTTGTAGCGAACTGGTCGAAATATTGAAATGTCTCGCTAGTTGTATTTTTTGAGTAAATCCATACACTTGGCAAATTCTATCAAGCAACTCATCATTATTCAATTGGGTATCAAGAATCAAAGATGAGCTCATTTGGGTATTTGCTAATATCCAAATGGGTATTAATATGCGACTTGTGATTAGTTATTGATGACAATCGAAGAGCATCAATGACAATTATTTATAAACAGGGGAGCATGCAATATGGCTTCTGAAATTACAATTGTGAAAATACCGAGTGAGATTGTTTCCCCTCATGAATTTGCAGCCTTAGAGCGAGTCTCTATTGCAACCGTTCGTCGCTGGACTACAGGCGAAAATCCTTGCTTACCAATCGAGCCGCGTGTCATCAAACCTGAAACGTGCAAGCGGTATGGTCCGCATCTACTACGCGCGCTTTAAAGAAGAGCAGTTGCGTAAGGCGTTGGGTCATTCCCGTTTTCAACTCGTCATCGGCGCTTGATTCACTTTATATGAATTGTAAGGATGCAACATGTTTGATTTTCAGGTTTCCAAACATCCCCATTATGACGAAGCGTGTCGGGCTTTTGCGCTGTGTCACAATATGGCGAAGTTGGCCGAGCGTGCGGGTATGAACGTTCAAACGTTACGTAACAAGCTCAACCCGGAACAGCCTCACCAGTTCACACCGCCTGAATTGTGGCTGCTGACTGACCTGACCGAAGACTCAATCCTCATTGATGGTTTTCTGGCGCAGATTCATTGCCTGCCATGCGTGCCAGTTAATGAGCTGGCTAAAGAAAAATTGCAGTCTTATGTCATGCGCGCAATGAGTGAACTCAGCGAGCTGGCGAGCGGTGCGGTTTCTGATGAGCGCCTGACCTCCGCCCGTAAGCACAACATGATTGAAAGCGTTAACGCTGGTATTCGCATGTTGTCACTGTCGGCGCTGGCGCTCCATGCTCGTCTGCAGACTAATCCCGCTATGTCGAGCGTGGTCGATACCATGAGCGGTATTGGCGCATCGTTCGGGCTGATTTGAGGTGAGTATGCTGAAAGGTGAACCATCATTCGCATCTCTGCTTGATTTATCAAAACCGCTGAGTGGTCATGAAAGGCGATCTTTAACGAACCGGCTTAGAAAGAAAAAATCAGTATCACGGCGACAATTTATTCACGGAACTAATGAGCAAGATACCGCGATAGAGATAACTATCGATGAGATACACTTTACTACAGGCTTTAACATCAGCCGTGGTGAAGCCCTGCACCTGATGGCCAGTGGTAAAAGTTGTTTTGATGGCAAATGGCTACGCGGAACGTCCAAGGGAGAAATTTTTTCTGCAGCGCCATCGGAGCAGGATAAAGCTAGTAAAATCCTCAATCGTGTTGCAGCTTTAGCGGAAATGGCAACGAAAGAGTAAGCGGCAATATTCATCGATATCATGTACATACAGTACATTTCTTTGCGATTTTTTCTTCACACCATTTGCCGATACGTGATGCAGTGTTTTTATACAGCATCACGTTGTGGGGGGGTGGATAAAGAGTTGAGAGAGCACGTCATGATTGAGCGTGTCGAAATGATTGCGCGTCTAACGACTGAGGGGACTTGTCAGGAGTGAGACCGAGAAATTTCTTTAAATTTAATTGCGGAGATAGCAAGAGGTAACCTAATGAAAAATAATAATTTTTCTGTTGTTTTCGCCGCACCGCCTATTGATGAGCCTCTTGCAAGAGAGGGCAAAGTCAAAGTTAACATCACGTTAGATAAAGACCAGCAAATTGGCCAGCCAGTGATTGATGCCTTCCAGTGCGAATTGTCCCGGCGTATACGGTCTGTTTTCCCTCAACATGCGTTACTGTTAAAAGGGGTTCTATGACTGGCGTCGAGCTAATGGGGTTCGATAAAGATTCTGACCGCGAAGCGCTGGATAGCTTTCTTCAGAAAGTCTGGGAAGATGATAGTTGGCGTTAGAGGATTTAATATCTGAGTTGGCACTTCTAATTAGCTTTAATATTGATTCCTTAATGTAAGATATATTTTTAGTATGTGAGTTGACATTGCAATATTAAATGTGTGGTTATTTGGAGAAGCACTTCATGATTAAAATGAAGTGCTTTTTTTATTTTATAGGACATCTTGTGGGATATTTTTTTTAAATTCTTCAACAATCGATTTTATCATCGAGGAATATTCTCCATTAGAAGATGCCTCATTTTTAATGAAGTTGTTAAAGATTATTTTCCTTACGTTTAAAGGTTTCGTTGTATCTACTACATTTCTAAGGATATTCCAAGCGTCACATAACTTTTCCTTTCTTTTTTCAAGTAGTGCAGTTCTATTCAAGTCAAGAAGTAATTCAGTATTTTGACCTTTTTGAGTGAAGGTGAAAATAAGTGGCCCTGAGAAAATCATATGTTCTTCTGGTGGGTCAATATAAGGATTGATTATGGCTGTTAGATCTGGATCATTATCGGATTTGTTTTGATTGCAAATTTCACATGCCAACGTAAGATTAGTCCATTCAAAAGTTTTGTTTGAGTAGATTGACTTCGGAATAATGTGTTCAACATCTCCATGATGTATATGTAAAAGTTTGCTTTCACAGTAGACACACTTCCCATGGGTCTCTGCAATGAGTGCTTCCTTAATTTTTTTATGTCTATATTTTGTGGCTAAGGATGCTTTCGGTTTTGTATTTGAATTAATGTGTTTTAAAAGCTGGAGAGTCCATTTTTTTGAGTTGTCAAAAAGAATTTTAGGCTCTGCGCCTTTTGACATTTTAATCATGAAGTTTCCCCAGTAATGAATTTAAAGCAGCTGGGAAATGATCCTCTAACCCTGAATTTTTCAATTCTTCCCTTAGGTTTTCAAGGGTTTTATCATTGAAGTTAGTTGGTTGTATTTTCTTTATGATTGAATCAATTTCATCTTCGGCCCATTGTGGCAGGGTTACTGGTACGCCCAATACCTCACGAAGTGTTTCGCTAGCTGTTGCAGATTTATTGGTATCACCAAGAAGATGGGAATGAACCCACTTTGATTTATCTTTGTTATTAATGTTTTCATGTCGTAAAACATATATTGACGATTCTTTGACTGAGGTTACAACAAAGGGGCTATGTGTTGCTACTATAAATTGAACATTTGGAAAAGCACTGAGCAGAGAACTCATTACTGTGCGTTGCATTGAAGGATGGAGATGGTTCTCTGGCTCATCTAGCAAAACAGTAAATGATTCGTTATCTATCGAATATAAAAATATTTGCCATGCAAGATCGATAAGCGACATTAGTCCTCCTGATGAGGCGTCAATTATAAATTCGCCACTATCAGTTACGAGCACAACATCAGGAATACGGATACTTATATCTCTGAAGCCGATCTCCTTAGGTAATATATTTTTCAACATGTCTTTGAAATTATTGTAAATTGTGTTTATATCATCATTGCCCTGCACATTTGAATTTCCGGGGCCAAAAGTTGCCATTGATATAATGGCTTCTTTTATTCTATATGTTGTAGAGTATTGTGAATAGTTGTTGCTTAACAATTGATGTATTGTTTCTTGGTATGATGAATACGCATTTTGTGCTGTGATTATGTTGGTAGGTATATTTCCAACTTGTTGATATGAGGGAACGGGTCGGTGTGATCTGATGTGTAGGCCATTAAAGCCTTGGACTTGAGATATTCCGTATGGATAAGTTGCATCTATAGGTTCTTTAAATAATGCAGTGTTATAGGAAACTCCGGTGTCTCTTGGTACCCTTAATGAATAGTTTTGCTCATCAAAGGATATTGTGCCAATACGACTAAATGAATTTAGATTGGGATCTTTGCTGATGGATATTTTAGGCTTGGTTACCCCACTGCTATATACAAATCTTCTGTTGCTCGAAAGCAAAGGTGTTGCAATTAAAATCTCATTTTGACCGAAGGTGCTTGAAATTATTTTTAGCAGAGTGCTTTTCCCCGCACCATTGCTTCCGGTGAGTACGGTTAACCTAGGGTGAAACTTTATGTCGATTTTTCCGAACTGCCGCCAACCATCAATGCTTAATGTTTTTACTAACATGCTACCACCTTAGCTATTTAAAATGGTTCCAATATTAGCTCTTGCGAGGTGAGACTATCAATATAGCGATGAAAAAATACCGTATAGATCACATCAAAAAGCCAGTGGTGAACATCTATATATTTCTCTCAAAACCTCGTATTAGCTAGTTCTGAAAATATTTTGTAAGACGCATAAACATCTCTATGTTCGTGCAACATATTGCATGCGTTTTCCTCCCTTGTTGCGTTTGAATGCCGCCAGTGCCGGTGTGCCTCCGGCGTGTTCTTGCACCTGCATTAAAAACGACCCATAAAGCGGGCAGGCGAGGCAGGGATAGCACTGCGCGCCAAACGTGGCGACAGAATTTATTTTACGCGTCTGTGCGCTTCGTGGTGTCGCGCTGTTGAGTGCGGGCGGTTCATGAGGTGGTGGCGTGGTTACGCCGCTTGTGCGGCGTCTGGCTCGCTCTGAGAGGATGCCGCCCGGAGGCGGCATTTTGGGCGGAGTTTAATCAGTCTCGATGCTGTAATCCTTAAAGCGGATCACCTCTAAACCGAGCCATTCATTGATTTCCTTGAAACGCTCCTGCAACGGCGTCAGCTCGTTACGCACAAATACCCGCGCCACTTTCTCGATATCGCCCATTGAGCCGATATTTTCGGGCTTGCCGCCTATAAGCTGGAACGGTACGCGGTGCGCATCGAGCAGGTCGGCGGCGCTCACCTTTTTGATGTTGAAGAAATCATCCTTCGTGGCGACTTCACTCAGCGGCACAATCTTGATGCCATCAGGTTTCCCGTTCGGGGCATAAAAAAACAGGTTTTTAAAATTCCCAAGCCCTTTAGAGTCACGCATCGCGGAGCGCAGCGCCTCGACGTCGATGCTGCTCTGCGCCGCGTCGGTGACGTACATGATGTAACCCGCGTGCGCGCCGTTCTGGTAATACTTGCGACGAAACAGCGTGGCGGATTCATTCAGCCAGGCGGAATTAAGCGCGCTCAGGTATTCCGGCATCCCGTAGAGCTCCTGATTGATGTCGGGCTCTAGCAGATGGCAGACTGACCCGGGGGCGAACTGGTGCGGGTGCGTGAAGTCCGACACGTACCAGTAAACCCCCTCCTCGACACCCCGACGGGTGTATTTGGTCGGGGAGGTTTCAAGCTTCATAAGCTGGCCGGTAACGCTCATGCGCTTCTCAAGATAGCCATTGGCAAACACTAGATAATCGAGCACAAGGCGGCTGAAATCCTGCCGTGAAAGCAACGGATGCGGGATATAAGTGCTCGTCAGGATGTTACGCTTCACGTAAATCGGGGAGCTGTGATGCACGGCGGCGCGCAGGCTTTTCGCCAGCCCGGAGAAGTTGACCGGCGGCTCGTACCATTTGCCGTTATTGATGCACTCGACATAGTCGAGAATATCGCGGCGATCCAGAACGGGTGACGGCTCGCCAAAGGTGAACGCCTCCATTTTCTGCGGTGCACTGGCGGTCATGTCGGTCTGTTTAGGCTGTTTCTTTTGGCGTTTTTTCATCTTGGTTGATATCCAGAATCGAGGTTGAATGCATACCGCTACCTGCGGAAAGTGGCTCGTTTAACAGGGTGTGCATGGTCGCCCATGCGATATCCGCGTGGCTGGCTTCCTCACTGCGGCTGGCTTCATAGGTGGCACTGCGGCCACTGCTGGTCATGGTTTTGCGGATAGCCATGAATGACTGCGTGATGTCGGTCGCACCGGCGTCATACTCCAGACACCCGCGTCGGATGGTGTCTTTCGCTTTCAGCACCATTGCAGTTTTCATTTCCGGCGTGTAGCGGATGGCGCGCGCCGCCGGGAAGAATGAGCGCACGAGCTGGTAAACCCCCTGGCCGATGCCGGTCGCATCGATGCCGATATAGTCGACCGTGTATTTCTCGGTCAGCGCACCGATGGCCTCGGCCTGCGCGGCAAAATCCATGCCTTTCCACTGGTGGCGCTCAAGGATGCGGAACTTGCCACCGGCAACCAGTGGTGGAGCCAGCACCGCACAGCCGGCGCTGTCGCCGGTATATGACGGGTCGTAGCCAATCCAGACCGGACGCCAGTTAAACGGACGGTCGGCAAACGGTTCGAAGTCCTCCCATTCTTCCATCGCATCGACCATGCAGCGTTGCAGCTCCTCGAACGGGAATACCGACGCCTTATCGTCGACGAACTCGCACATAAACAGGTTACTGAAGTCATCCGAGCTGTTTTCCTGCTTAAGCTGGTCGAGGTTAAATAGGGTGCAGCCACCGGCGAGCGCCTGATGACTGATGTCGATGTCGACACGTTCGTCGCGGTTACTGCGGCCACGGTTAAACAGCTCGCCTGACCAGAACGGGTAAGCACCGTGCGCCAGTGTCGATGGCGTCGAAAAATAGGTGGTGCGCAGGTGTGACTGCGAGGCCATGCCCGAGGCGACTTTGCGCAGCTTCTGGAAATTGGGGATCCAGAAAATTTCGTCGACATACAGGTCGCCGTTGTGGCTCTGCGCGGTGTTGGAATTGGTCCCGATGACAATCGGGTCGCCTGACAGGTCGACGTCGACCAGACGCGCAAAGGCGATAATGTACTTACGGAACACGTAAGCCTGCGTTTTACTGGCTGATAAAAATATCTGGTTTTGCCCGGTTTTAAGGGCACGCAGGAGCGACTCGCGTGCAAAGTAGAACGTCGCGCCAATCTGGCGGGATTTCAGGATGTGGCGGATGCGGTGCTCTAACCCGGCTTTATGCCACCTGAGCTGATACTCAAACGACTGGTCGAAGAAAATCTCTTCAAGCTTTTCTATCGCTTCATCACTGAAGAAATTGCGTTTCGGCTTTTTGCGATCCCCTTTGTTGCGGCTGGCAATATTGGGATTTAAATCCACCTCGTTTTCGGTCTGGCCGTAGCGGTTCACGCGCGCAAGGCGCTCCATCTGGCGCGACAGAAAATCAGCGACTTTAAAGTCGTGCGGCGTCAGGCCGGGCTTGGCGTAAATCTGGATGAGGCGCGCCTCTAACGTCGACTCAACGCGGTTAGCCTCGCTGGCAAACTCTGACGTTGACGCGCTGATTAAGGTGCTGCCGCGTATGACTTACCCGGCACTCACCGAGCATGAAATTGCCCGTCTCGATGCCTCAGACCTGATGCAGTTCGCCGCTGAGGTGATTGGTTTTTTTTGTCGCCATCTTCGGCTCGCTGACGTTCCCCACAAAACTTTCGGTCGATGACCTGATGGCGGATATCGCGGTGATTTTTCACTGGCCGCCATCAGAGCTGTATTCCCTGAGCGTGACCGAGCTCCTCACATGGCGCGACAAGGCGCTACAGCGAAGCGGAAACCACTATGAGCAATAACGTCAGGATCGAGGTGCTGCTTAACGCAGTAGACCGGGCAAGCCGACCACTAAAAGCTATCCAGAACGCCAGCAAATCCCTCGCTGGCGATATCCGCAACTCACAGACGACCCTGCGCGACCTTAACGCGCAGGCGTCCCGAATTGACGGATTCTGGAAAGCGAGCGCACAGCTTGCCGTGACCGGTCAGTCGCTTAACAAAGCGAAACAGGAGGCCGCAGCGCTGGCCGTCCAGTTTAAAAACACGGAAAACCCCACCAAAGCGCAGGCGCGCGCGATGGAGGCGGCAAAAAAATCCGCCGCTGACCTGCACGGGCTCAGGCAGTCGGTACAGCGCCAGCGCACCGAGCTTGCACAGGCCGGGATAAACACCCGCACGTTGTCGGCTGACGAGCGTCGCCTTAAAACCAGCATTAGTGAGACAACTGCGCAGCTTAACCGGAAACGTGAGGCGCTGGCCCGGGTCAGTCAGCAACAGGAAAAGCTGAGCCGGGTTAAAGAGTGCTATCAGGCCGGAAAGAATATGGCCGGTAGCATGGCGGCGGCTGGCGCGGCGGGTACAGGTATAGCCACGGCTGGCACCATGGCCGGGGTAAAACTGCTGATGCCTGCTATTCGTTTGCACAGAAAAACTCTGAGCTGCAAGCCGTGCTCGGGGTCGACAAACAGTCGCCGGAAATGGAGGCGTTACGCAAACAGGCCAGACTGCTCGGTCACAATACCGCCGCATCTGCGGACGACGCAGCGAGTGCACAAATCATCATCGCCAAAAGTGGCGGGGATGCTGATGCCATTCAGGCGGCGACGCCGGTCACGCTGAATATGGCGCTGTCGAATCAGCGCTCAATGGAGGAAAACGCCGCCCTGCTGACAGGGATGAAATCTGCGTTCCAGCTTTCCAACGACCAGATCGCCCACATTGGCGACGTGCTGTCGATGACGATGAACAAAACCGCCGCCGACTTTGATGGGCTGAGTGATGCGCTGCCCTATGCCGCACCGGTGGCGAAAAATGCCGGGGTCAGTATCGAGCAAATCGCCGCGATGGTCGGTGCGTTGCTCGATGCGAAAATTACCGGCTCGATGGCGGGAACGGGGACCGTCATCAGTTTGCGATTGCTGACCGCGAAGCCTACACCGGCGTAACGGCGAAATGGCCACACACAAAAGACCCGAAGCCCCAAAAGCAAAAGGTGAAGCTCAAGCGCAAGCCGAAGGAGCAGCACCTGCGCGCGCTGCAACATCCAAAAGCGACAAAAACCACGTAAAAGGCCAGAGCCAAAAAAGAGCAGGAGACGCGCGAGGGCGAGTATATGGTCGGTGAGTCTGAGAACGTGCCGGAGCTGACGACCATCTACGCGACAAAGGCGCAGGCCATGCGTGCAGCTCAGGCGAAGTGGGACAAAATTCAGCGCGGAGTCGCGGAGTTTTCAATCTCGCTGGCAATTGGTCGTGCTGATTTATTTCCTGAGACACCGATAGCGGTCAGAGGCTTTAAGCGCATTATAGACGAGCAAGCTTGGATAATCAGTTGGGTGGTGCACTACCTTAACGGGAGCGGCTACACGACGGGCTTAGAGCTTGAGGTTAAAGTGTCGGATGTGGAGTATGTTAATGAAGAGATGAATAAATAAAGCATTCTCAAATTGTGAAAAATTGAGTGTCATTTATTCACTTATTGTGAGTCGAGGGCTTGATGATGTTCCATTGTCGTAAGTGCCAGCACGCAGCGCATTCTCGTACGAGTAGATATTTAAGTGAGAATACTAAAGAACGCTATCATCAATACACAAATATAAATTGCAGCTGTACATTTGCGACGATGGAGTCGGTCAAGCGTTTTATTGTTACACCTGGACCCATAACTCCTGCTCCACCTCACCCGACTGTTGGTGGTCAGCGGCCATTATGGCTGTGATAAATTCCTGCTAAGTGCCCGCCCTGTGCGGTTTTTTTATGCACTGAGGAAAGTCGCTTTATAAATTTACCGCCATTTCATCGCCACTGAAAATTAAGCCAACAAAAAAGCCACTCATGTGAGTGGCTTAATTATATGATTCTAAAGCTAAAATTTGGTGGCCCCTGCTGGACTTGAACCAGCGACCAAGCGATTATGAGTCGCCTGCTCTAACCACTGAGCTAAGGGGCCGTGGCGGTGGATTATAATGTAACTCCCCGCAGCAATCCAGCCATTCACACCCGCCTGCTGTTTTTATAAACAACGCATAATCAATCCTTTATACTTCCATGATGATGTATCAATCGGGAGTAAATATGATCAACGATATTCTGGCCCCGGGATTACGGGTGGTGTTCTGTGGGATCAACCCCGGTAAATCCTCGGCGCATACCGGTTTTCACTTTGCTCATCCGGGGAACCGCTTCTGGAAAGTGATCTACCAGGCCGGCTTTACCGACCGGTTACTCAAGCCTGAAGAGGAGCAGCATCTGCTGGATACGCGCTGCGGGATCACCATGCTGGTGGAGAGACCAACCGTGCAGGCGAGCGAAGTCAACCTGCATGAACTGCGCACTGGCGGGCGGGAACTGATTAAGAAGATCGAAGACTACCAGCCTGCCGCGCTGGCGATTCTGGGGAAACAGGCCTATGAGCAGGCGTTCAGCCAGCGCGGGGTGAAATGGGGGAAACAGGCCATCACCATCGGCGTGACGCAGGTATGGGTGCTGCCAAACCCGAGCGGACTTAACAGGGCAACGCTGGATAAACTGGTGGAAGCTTACAGGGAGCTCGACGAGGCGCTGGTGGTGCGGGGGCTTTAGGGGGCTCTGCGGCCTGATGCCTCGTCCTGGCCCTCTCTCACAGGGAGAGGGAATAAACAAAAAAAAAGCTCCCGATTGGGAGCTTTTTGCTGTTTATCTGGATTAATCGTCCAGGAAGCTACGCAGCACTTCAGAGCGGCTCGGATGGCGCAGTTTACGCAGCGCCTTCGCTTCGATCTGACGGATACGTTCGCGGGTAACGTCAAACTGTTTACCCACTTCTTCCAGCGTGTGGTCGGTGTTCATATCAATACCAAAACGCATACGCAGTACTTTCGCTTCACGGGCGGTCAGGCCAGCCAGAACGTCGTGCGTGGCAGCACGCAGGCTCTCGGTGGTGGCAGAGTCCAGCGGCAGCTCGAGGGTGGTATCCTCGATGAAATCACCCAGATGCGAATCTTCATCATCACCGATTGGTGTTTCCATGGAGATTGGCTCTTTGGCGATCTTCAGCACTTTACGGATCTTGTCTTCCGGCATCAGCATGCGTTCAGCCAGCTCTTCCGGCGTCGGCTCGCGACCCATCTCCTGCAGCATCTGGCGGGAAATACGGTTGAGCTTGTTGATGGTCTCAATCATATGCACCGGAATACGGATGGTGCGCGCCTGATCCGCGATAGAGCGGGTAATTGCCTGACGGATCCACCAGGTCGCATAGGTGGAGAACTTGTAACCACGACGGTATTCAAACTTATCTACCGCTTTCATCAGACCGATGTTGCCTTCCTGAATCAGATCCAGGAACTGCAGACCGCGGTTGGTGTATTTCTTGGCGATAGAGATAACCAGACGTAAGTTTGCTTCAACCATCTCTTTCTTCGCACGACGGGCTTTCGCTTCACCGATGGACATACGACGGTTGATGTCTTTCACCTGCTCGATGGTCAGGCCGGTCTCTTCTTCAATCTGCTGCAGCTTCTGCAGACCGCGATGCACGTCTTCTTTCACGTCGTGCAGTTTTTCAGACCACGGTTTGTTCATCGCGATAGCCGCGTTGAACCAGGTTTCGCTGGTTTCGTTGCCGGTGAAGAGGGTGATGAAGTTCTTCTTCGGCATTTTGCACTGCTCAACGCACAGCTTCATGATGATGCGTTCCTGGGTACGTACGCGATCCATCATCACGCGCATGCTGTTCACCAGGTAGTCGAACTGTTTTGGCACCAGGCGGAACTGTTTGAAGACTTCAGACAGTTTCAGGATCTCTTCCTGGGCAGCAGCGTGACTGCGACCTTTGGCTTTGATGGTGTCACGCGTCACTTCGTACTGGGTACGCAGTTCGGCGAACTTCTCACGAGCCAGTTCCGGGTCGATGCTGTTGTCATCATCGGCGCTGTCGTCATCGCTCTCTTCTTCATCTTCGTCTTCGTCGTCATCCATCTCTTCCTGAGACAGTTCAGAACCGACGTGAGTGGCGGTTGGCGCCATATCTTCTTCAGCGTTCGGGTCGACAAAACCGGTGATCAGATCGGACAGACGCGCTTCTTCCGCTTCAACACGATCGTACTGCTCCAGCAGATAGGTGATCGCTTCCGGGTACTCAGCAACAGAGCACTGTACCTGGTTGATCCCGTCTTCAATGCGTTTTGCGATGTCAATTTCGCCTTCGCGGGTCAACAGTTCAACGGTACCCATTTCGCGCATGTACATGCGGACCGGGTCAGTGGTACGCCCGATTTCAGATTCCACGCTGGACAGTACCTGTGCAGCAGCTTCTTCCGCATCTTCGTCAGTGTTGTTGGAGGTTTCAGCCAGCAACAGATCATCGGCATCCGGTGCTTCTTCCATCACCTGAATGCCCATGTCATTGATCATTTGGATGATGTCTTCGATTTGATCTGAATCGACGATATCTTCCGGCAGATGGTCATTGACCTCGGCATAGGTCAGATAGCCTTGCTCCTTACCACGTTGGACAAGAAGTTTCAGCTGTGACTGCGGGTTTTGCTCCATAAGACGGTATCCACACTTAATTCGTTTGATTGGTGTCGGCGATGGTTTGCCAACCTTTAAAGCGAGGGCGTACTTATATTTTTGCCGCTGCCTCTCAGTGCGGCTGCCGGGGGCTTCCCGATCGATATTCGGCACTTAAGCCGTTAAATACTTTTGTCTTTTTGCTTATTTCTTCGCCAGTTCCTGGTTTATCATCCAGAGCTCCCGGCGTTCTTCGCTGCTCAAACCGTGTGTGCGCTCGCGAGCAATCAACTCTTCCTGGCGCAGCTCGAGCATCGAATCAAACATATGGTTGAGTGAGTCGGTGAACGTTTTTTCTGCAATGTCCTTATCTGCTATATCGTCCCACATCGACAATTTTTCAAGGGTAGCGGCCTCTTTTGTGCCGCGATAATGTTCTAAAAGTTGTCCGGTGGTCAGACCTGGCTGAGACAAACATGTGTTGACCAGTTCTGAAAATAAGCCAAGCCCGGGCAATTTTTCGTGGTTCAAACCCGCCAGCGATGGCACTTGCGGTGCAAGTGCGGGGTTTTGGACCAGTAACCCTATCAGTATACGCATGGTTGTGCGTTTTAGCTGAGGCGCGGGGCGAACCGTGCCGTTTTCAGCCTGTTTTGGCATTAAACGTTCAAGCTGGCTGTCATCCAGAATGCCGAGCTTGTTGCCTAACTCCTGACGCAGATAGATGCGCAGCGTTTCGCCGGGCACCTGGCTGATTAACGGCAGCGCCAGCGTGCTGAGCTGCGCGCGCCCGTCAGGGGTACTTAAATCAACCTGCGGCATCAGGCTGTTAAACAAGAACGTGGAGAGCGGCTGAGCCTGCTCCATCCGCGCTTCAAACGCCGCTTTGCCCTCTTTACGCACCAGCGTATCCGGGTCTTCACCGTCGGGCAGGAACATAAAGCGTAACTGCCGCCCGTCGGTCATATAAGGTAGCGCAGTTTCCAGCGCACGCCAGGCGGCATCGCGCCCTGCGCGGTCACCGTCGTAGCAGCAGATGACGTTGTTGGTCACCCGAAACAGCAGCTGAATATGATCGGCCGTGGTGGACGTGCCCAACGAGGCCACCGCGTAATTGATGTCATACTGCGCCAGCGCAACGACATCCATATACCCTTCGACGACGAGAAGGCGCGGAGGTTCCGCATTTGCCTGCTGCGCCTCATAAAGACCGTAAAGCTGACGGCCCTTATGGAAAATGTCGGTTTCCGGGGAGTTGAGGTACTTGGGCAGGGCATCACCCAGCACGCGACCACCAAAACCAATCACCCGGCCACGCTTGTCGCGGATCGGGAACATCACCCGTTCGCGGAAGCGGTCGTAGCTTCGTCCCTGGTCGTTGGTGACCAGCATACCTGCGTCGATCAACGATTTACGATCTTCGCTATTGCCGCCAAAACGCTTTAACACGTTGTCCCAGCCGGGCGGGGCGTAACCAATAGCGAAACGCGCAATGACATCGTCGCTCAGTCCGCGCTTGTTCAGATACTGACGCGCAGGCTCAGCCGCAGAGTGCTTAAGAGACTGTTGGTAAAACGAATTCAGGCCATCCATCAGTTGATACAGCGTTTGACGCTGATGGCGCTCTATCTGGCTTGGTCCACTGCCCGCTTCATACGGCACTTCAAGGTTGTGCATCGCCGCCAGCTCTTCGACGGTTTCAACAAACTCGAGCTTGTCGTAGTTCATTAAAAAATCGACGGCATTACCGTGTGCGCCACAGCCGAAGCAATGGTAAAACTGCTTTTCACCGTTGACGGTGAAGGAGGGGGTTTTTTCGTTATGGAAAGGACAGCACGCATGGTAGTTCTTGCCCTGCTTTTTCAGCTTTACCCGCGCGTCGATAAGATCGACGATGTCGGTTCTTGCCAGCAGGTCATTGATGAAAACGCGTGGGATTCGTCCGGCCATATGCCCCAAAAGTTTTTAGCAACTCATAAACGAAAACAAGCCGCGCATTCCTTCCGGAAGCACGGCCTTACGACTATTACTCTGTCTGTCAATTGAGGACTGTCGCCCTCAACGGATTAGTACAGACGAGTACGGCGTGCGTTTTCGCGAGCCAGTTTCTTCGCGTGACGTTTCACTGCAGAAGCTTTAGCGCGCTTACGTTCAGTCGTTGGTTTTTCATAGAACTCACGACGACGAACTTCAGCCAGAACACCTGCTTTCTCGCATGAACGTTTGAAGCGACGCAGTGCTACGTCGAACGGCTCGTTTTCACGTACTTTAATTACCGGCATGTAACTCTCACCTTTGATAAATTCGGTTTGCCGCTGGCATCAACGCCAGCTTATTTCAAAATGGTGCGGAATTTTACTGCAAATGCTGCTGCTTTGTAAAGCACCGACGCGTTTTTGAAAGGGACTTTTATAAGGGGGAAGAGTATACACGAGCGGATGTCCTGGGGCGAACAAAGTTTTACATCAACCCGCCCAGGCTCTACACTGCGCGGTACTGAAACGAGGTAAAACAAGTCATGCGTGTACTGGGTATTGAAACATCCTGCGATGAAACCGGCATCGCCATTTACGACGACGAAAAAGGGCTTCTGGCCAACCAACTGTATAGTCAGGTGAAATTGCATGCTGACTACGGCGGCGTCGTGCCTGAACTGGCCTCTCGTGACCACGTGCGTAAAACGGTTCCCCTGATTCAGGCGGCGCTGAAAGAGGCCGGATTGAGCTCAACTGATATTGATGCCGTCGCCTACACGGCAGGCCCGGGTCTGGTCGGCGCGCTGCTGGTCGGTGCGACGGTGGGCCGTTCCCTGGCCTTCGCGTGGGATGTTCCTGCCATTCCGGTTCACCATATGGAAGGGCATCTTCTGGCACCGATGCTGGAAGAGAATCCGCCCGAATTCCCGTTTGTGGCGCTGCTGGTCTCTGGCGGCCATACCCAGCTGATTAGCGTGACGGGTATTGGCAAGTATGAACTGCTGGGCGAGTCGATTGATGACGCTGCCGGAGAAGCCTTCGACAAAACCGCTAAGCTGCTGGGTCTGGATTACCCGGGCGGCCCGATGCTCTCGAAAATGGCGTCGCAAGGCACGGAAGGGCGTTTTGTCTTCCCGCGTCCAATGACCGACCGTCCGGGGCTGGATTTCAGCTTCTCCGGCCTGAAAACCTTCGCCGCCAATACCATCCGCAATAACGATGACAGCGAGCAGACCCGTGCGGACATCGCTCGCGCATTCGAAGATGCGGTGGTCGATACGCTGATGATCAAGTGTAAACGCGCGCTGGATCAGACCGGCTTTAAGCGCCTGGTGATGGCGGGTGGCGTCAGCGCTAACCGTACGCTGCGTGCGAAGCTGGCGGAGATGATGCAAAAGCGTCGCGGGGAAGTGTTTTATGCGCGCCCGGAATTCTGTACTGATAACGGGGCGATGATCGCCTACGCCGGGATGGTGCGCCTGAACGCTGGCGCAACGGCGGATCTGAGCGTCTCCGTACGTCCACGCTGGCCGCTGGCGGAATTACCTGCAGCCTGAGTCGTTATCCCGGATGTCAGAAAACAATCTCAAACATCCGGGTTCTCGCAAGCAGGTAGTAAAGCTGACAATCATTTTTTACATGCAGTTTCTCCATTGCCCGTATTTTATGTGCGCTGACGGTTTTGATGCTTAAGTGCATCTGACGCGAAACATCCGTCAGGTTTCCCCATTTACAGAGTAAACGCAGCACTTCAATTTCTCGGGCTGAAAGCGACGCCTCGCTTTGAAGAAACCCTTTCACTAGCGTGGGCTCTATATAAACTTCATCTTTCATCACGCACGCGAGCGCATCCTGTAATGTCTTCTCGCTAATGGTGTGACTAATATAGGCCTTCGCACCTGCCTCTATCGCCATGCGAATAAGCTGTGGGCTTTTATACGACGCCACCAGGACAATCTTTAGCGCGGGGTATTTCTGGCTAAGCCCTTTAACCAGTTCCAGCCCGCTTACCTCCCCAGCGCGGCCTAAGGTCTGTGAGGTGTTGAGCGTATAACCAAGCAGCAGGATTTCTGGCGTTGTCTGCGTCAGTAACGTGAACAGCGCGTGTGTCGACCCGGCTTCTCCTGCCAGCAAATAGGCTGGAGCTGCATCGGAATTGCCAATACCCTCAAGCATTGCGTGAATGCCCCGACGAATCAGAGGATGCTCATCGGCTATGACAATCTTTATTAACATCGCAATCTCCAGTGTAAAAGAGGGATAGTGTACAAACCGCCCGCGGATATTGATTGTCCTTTAAAAGATATTTTAATTTTAAAATATTCGCGAATGCTTCTCGTTGAAATCTCAAAATAGTATTGAGGATATTTTTATTCTTTTTGTTTATTGACATGCGATCGTAAATGTTTCTGGTTGGAGAATATCGCTATGCAGAATTATCTTATTAATTAAAAGAGTTCTCTAATAGTTCCTGTTGGCATTTTAATTTATTTTTGAAAATGAAAATCTACTCTCCATGTCATAAAGGAATATTGACAAAAATGAAAAAAAGTATCTTATCAATATTAGTCTGTGCAGCCATTACCTGCACTGCGTATGCGCAAACCGGACCATCCGTACAACAGGAACAACCGCAGGTGCTGCAGGGCGTTTCGTATGATGCCATTGTCGTTAAGCTCAAGCCAGGAAAAGCCAAAACCTATCAGCTGAAACTTCATGATCCCGCTTTGGTTGCCACCCGTATGTATCATGCGGAGAACCTAAGTAGTGAACGTGCCGCCGAACTGGCCAAACTGAACGAGCGCTATGGTTTTGATCGCTATCTACGTATTACTTTGCCTGCGGACAAAAAGCAGGATCGAAACTATATCGAGAATATTATTACCGCGCTTGAACAGAATCAGGATGTCGAGTCTGTTTCTCCAGAAGCGTTGCCCGTATTTCAAGAAACTGAGCAGACTTCGGCTAAACTGAAGTCAACGGTAAATAATAATCTCGGTGCGGTATCAGTACCCGATTTTCGCGATCAGCAGGATTATTTAAAAGCCCCTACAGATAAGCGTGTGGGTTATTATATGGGTGGGGTAAACCGCGACAGTGTAAATCAGTATAAAGGCAATGAAGGTGAAGACATCACCATTGTTTCCTCTGAAAACTGCGGCTGGAATACTAACCATGTGAATTTACCGCCAATGGCGTTCGTGAAGGGGCCCAATGAGGTTACCTGCAGTGAACGGGAACATAATACAGCTTCTGTCGGGATCCTCGCTGCGCGGGATATTGGCAGCGGCGTTCGTGGGTTAAGTGATAAAAGTAAGATAGGTTATGCGGCCTGGCCGGCGTCCAACCTCTATAACGTTATTCCCCTATTAAAAGCGGGGGATGTTGTCTCGCTAAACATGCAGACCTACGGCGGTGAAATCGCAGGAACCTGTACCAAAAATTGTTATATCCCCATTGAATGGCTGGACAGTTACTATAACGTCATTAAGGCGCTGACCGATAAAGGCGTGTTTGTTATTACCTCCGCAGCCAACGGAAACATCAACCTGGATTCGCCAGCCTTTAACGGCAAGTGGGATCTTAACGTCCGGGATTCCGGTGCGATTATCGCCGGGGCATTCTGCTCAAAAGACGGTAAAAAAGCGAGTTTTAGCACCTACGGTTCGCGCGTGACCAGCTCCTCAAGGGGGTGTAATGATGTCACCACAACCGGTTATGGCAACCTCTATAACAGGACTAATGCAACCTATACCAGCACTTTTGGCGGGACATCGTCAGCCACGCCAATTGTGGCGGGCGTAGTGGCCAGCCTGTCGGGCATTGCCAAAGCTCACGGAATTACGGTCACGCCGCGGCAGATGCGTCAAATTCTTGCTGAAACGGGTACGCCGATCGCTAACGGTGACTCTGCGAAAGTGGGTACGCAGCCCGATATGGAGCGCGCGGTCGCCCGCATTCTGGCGCTAAAAGATGGGGGAGATATGACGATCCCAGCCCCAACCGCTGCGGCAGGCGCGGATTACACCATGGTCTCCCCGACCACTGGCGTGAGCACCTACCCGCTGGATGGCAGCAAGAGCCTGAATGCCAAATCGTATAACTGGAGCGTGACGAAAGGGGCGGAAACCTTCTCGCTGGAGGCGAACCTGAACGGCACGCTGGTGAAGAGCGTGGATAGCGCGCATGCCTATGCCGTTATTCCTGCCAACAGCGAAGGAGAAGCGGTTTTCACGCTGACCACAACCGGCGCAGATGGCCGGACCGCGACGGACAGCATGACCATTAAGGTCACTAAGCCTGCGGTACCCGCGAAAGACGACACCACGGAAAAAGATGACACGCCGGTAAAACCTGCCGCACCGGCCTATAACGCCAAAATCGCTTATCCGACCAAATGCACCAAAGTCTCTTACAACGGTAAAATTTGGTTCAACCAGTGGTATGTCAACCCGGGTCAGGAAACCCCGGGAACCGGCGGCCAGTGGGGCGCGTGGCGCGAGCAGGGTTCTTCCAGTAACAGCTGTAAATAACCCTCACGGCCTGGCATTGCGCCAGGCCTTTTTTCAGATCCGCAGCATCCCTTTCTCTTCCAGAAACGCAATAATCGTTGCCAGACCGTCACCCGCTTTCAGGTTGGTAAAGGCCCACGGACGCTCGCCGCGCATGCGGTTGGTGTCGCGCGCCATCACCTCCAGCGAGGCACCCACGTACGGCGCGAGATCGGTTTTGTTGATCACCAGAAAATCGGATTTGGTGATCCCCGGCCCGCCCTTGCGCGGGATCTTCTCCCCTTCGGCGACGTCGATCACGTAGATCGTCAGATCCGCCAGCTCCGGGCTGAAGGTGGCGCTCAGGTTATCGCCGCCGCTTTCGACGAAGATCAGATCCAGATTGCCGAACTTCTCGCTGAGCGCTTCCACTGCGGCCAGGTTCATCGAGGCATCTTCGCGAATGGCGGTGTGCGGGCAGCCGCCCGTCTCTACGCCCACAATGCGCTCCGGCTCAAGCGCGCCCGCTTCGGTCAGAATGCGTTGATCCTCTTTGGTGTAGATATCGTTCGTCACCACCGCCAGATGATACGTATCGCGCATCGCCTTGCAGAGCGCTTCCAGCAGCGCGGTTTTGCCCGAACCGACCGGGCCGCCCACGCCAACGCGCAGGGGATGTTTGTAATCAGCCATGTTGCATCCTCAGGAACGGAATAACCGTGAATATTGTGTTTCGTGGCGGGCAGAGGCGATGGCGGAAAGCGGCGTCGCCGCGCCCAGTGCCTCATCGTCACGTAAAAATGCCTGTTCAAACCCGGCGGCAAAATGGTCGCTGAGTTCGATAATCAACTGTTGTGCGGCCTGTTGCCCAAACGGTACCAGCTTGACGCCGGCCATTACCGCGCTCTCAATCCAGCTGTAGCCCAGACTCAGAGCCAGCTCGTGCGCACTAATACCCCAACGCACGCCGAGCCACGCCATGCCGCTGAGCTGGCTTTGCATAAACAGCGGCTGCCAGAGGGGCGGGCAGTCCGGCTCCCAGCTTTTGATGAGCCGCGTAAAGGCGGCGCCGCGATTGCGTTCTTCTTCCCGCAGTTCACGGGTTTCCCGGCAGGCGAGCAGGTATGACGTCCAGCGTTTTGCTGCCGCCAGATCGCCCTCTTCACAGGCCCGATAGAGCCGGGCAAATAGCGGCAGGTCGACGCAGAAAAAACTCTGCTCCATCTGCAGGGTTTGCCAGTTTTTGAACGCCTCTGCGTCGGTAACCCAGCCTGTCTCGACGGCCCACTCCAGCCCCTGCGACCAGGTAAACGACCCGACCGGCAGGCTGCTACTGGAGAGCTGCATCAGACGCAGCCGCTGGCGGGCGAGTTCCATCAGCTCATCAGCGCCAGCAGGGCAGAGACGATAAGCCCACCGCCAAAGGTTTTACGCAGTCCGTCGTGACGGCGCAGCAGTAACCCGGCGGCGAAGCTGGCGCAAAGCACCGTGGCGCTGGCCAGCATAAAGCCGCTGGTGAAGAGCCAGAAGCTGTGGCCGGACATCTCCACCCCGTGCGCCCAGCCGTGGAACATTGCCAGGGCAGGCACCGCCAGCAGCAGACGATTTTCGGTTTTAAACATCATCACGCCGCAGACGCCCAGCGAGGCGATAATCAGCATCTCCATGCCGCTAAAACCGCCGAGCAGGCTGCCCGCAATGGCACCGACAAGCATCATCCCGAGAGTGGCAAAAGGCAGCAGCAGCTTGCGGCCGCTCAGCGCGGAGAGCACGCCCGCACCGGCGAGCATCAGCAGGTGATCAAGTCCGGTCAGCGGGTGGAAAAAACCAGCATGGAAGCTGTCGGCACCGTGTCCCGGATGTGCCAGTGCAGGCAGGGAAAAGGCCAGCAGTAACAGGGGTAAATATTTACGCATGATTAATCCTTAATGTGAATGAGCGTGAGAGTGGCTATGGCTGTGGGCTTCGCTGGTGTAGGCCCCCGCTTCAGGTTCAAACGGCAGGCTGGCGAAGGTGACCCCCAGCCCAAACTGGCGCAGCATGTCGTCGAGGACGTGATCGTGGTGATAGCGCAGCTCACCGGGCATGATTTGCAGCGGCACGTGGCGGTTGCCCAGGTGATAGCAGGCGCGGGCGAGGAGGAACGGATCGTCGCAGCGCACCACGGAGACGGACTCCGGGGCGGCAATCACTTCGATGACTTCGCTGCCGTCTTCGTTACAGAGCAGGTCGCCGCCGCGCAACAGTAAACCGCGCGGCAGCATGAGCCCGGCTTCGCGCCCGTCATTCAGCGCCACGCGGGCGCGGCTTTTCACCCGCACGTCAATCGGCAGCGTGACGCTGGCGGTAATCGGATGCGCATGGTCCAGGCGTTGGGTTAAATAGATCATCATCACTCCTCAAAACAGGAAATAGCGTTGCGCCATCGGCAGAACGTCAGCCGGTTCGCTGGTTATCAGTTCGCCGTCGACGCGCACTTCATAGGTTTGCGAATCGACGGTGATATTTGGCTGCAGGCCGTTGTGGATCATGTCGGCCTTTTTCACCGTGCGGCAGCCTTTGACCACCGCCGTGGCGCTCTGCAGGTTGAGCTGTTGCGTTATTCCCAGCGCGTCAGCAGCCTGCGAGACAAACGTCAGCCGGGTGGCGTGACGCGCAGCACCCAGTGCGCCAAACATCGGACGATAATGGACCGGTTGCGGCGTGGGAATCGAGGCGTTGATATCCCCCATCGGAGCGCAGGCAATCATCCCACCCTTAACGATGGTGGCGGGTTTCACGCCAAAGAACGCCGGGGACCAGACCACTAAATCCGCCAGCTTACCCGCTTCGATGGAGCCCACTTCATGGGCGATACCGTGCGTCAGCGCCGGGTTAATGGTGTATTTGGCGATGTAGCGCTTCACGCGAAAGTTGTCGTTATCGCCAGTCTCTTCCGGCAGTGCGCCGCGCTGCACCTTCATGCGGTGCGCCACCTGCCAGGTGCGGAGAATCACTTCGCCCACGCGGCCCATCGCCTGGGAATCAGAGGAGGTCAGCGAGAATGCGCCGATATCGTGCAGCACATCCTCCGCGGCGATGGTTTCCCGGCGAATGCGCGATTCGGCAAAGGCTACGTCCTCGGCGATATCCGGATCGAGGTGGTGGCAGACCATCAGCATATCGAGATGTTCATCGATGGTATTGACCGTATAGGGCAGGGTCGGGTTGGTGGAGGAGGGCAGAATATTCGGGTGCGCACAGGCGGTAATAATATCCGGCGCGTGGCCGCCACCGGCCCCTTCCGTGTGGAAGGTATGGATGGTGCGCCCGCCGATGGCCGCCAGCGTGTCTTCGACGAAACCGGATTCGTTCAGCGTGTCGCTGTGCAGCGCCACCTGGATATCCATCTCTTCCGCCACCTCCAGCGAGCAGTTGATGGCCGCAGGCGTTGCGCCCCAGTCTTCGTGGATCTTCAGCCCGATGGCCCCGGCGGCTATCTGCTCGCGCAGGGCATCCGGGTTAGAACCGTTGCCTTTGCCCAGCAGGCCGATATTCACTGGCAGGGTATCGGCAGCCTGCAGCATGCGGGCGATATACCACGGCCCCGGCGTGCAGGTGGTGGCGTTGGTCCCTGCCGCGGGACCTGTGCCGCCGCCGATCATCGTCGTGACGCCGGAAACCAGCGCCTCTTCGGCCTGCTGCGGGCAGATCCAGTGGATATGAGTATCGATCCCGCCAGCGGTGACGATCTTTCCTTCGGCGGCGATCGCTTCCGTGGCGGCACCGATCGGGATCGTCACCCCGGGCTGAATGTCCGGGTTGCCAGCTTTACCGACGGCGAAGATCCGCCCGTTCTTCACGCCGATATCCGCTTTCACGATCCCCCAGTGATCGACAATCAACGCGTTAGTCAGCACCAGATCCACGCAGTCATCCGCGGTCATCTGCCCCTGGCCCATACCGTCGCGGATCACTTTCCCGCCGCCGAATTTGACCTCTTCGCCGTAGACGGTGAGATCGTTTTCGACTTCGATCCACAGCTCGCTGTCGGCTAAACGCACTTTATCGCCGGTGGTGGGGCCGAACATATCGGCATAAGCCTGGCGCGAAATCTCAGCCATTTTTCACTTCTCCCATCACGTCACCCCGGAAACCGAAAATGCGTTGCGCCCCGGTGACCTTCACCAGCGTCACTTCGCGCTTCTGGCCGGGTTCGAACCGCACCGCGGTGCCTGCCGGGATATTCAGTCGAAAGCCCCGGGTGGCTTCCCGGTCAAATTTCAGCGCCGGATTCACCTCGTAAAAGTGATAGTGCGATCCCACCTGGATAGGCCGGTCGCCGTGGTTTTCGACGATGATGAGCCGGGTTTCTCGCCCGACGTTGAGGGCAATATTGCCGGACTGGATCTGGTATTCGCCTGGGATCATCACGCGCTCCTTACACGATCGGGTTATGCACGGTGACGAGTTTTGACCCGTCCGGGAAGGTGGCTTCCACCTGAATATCCGGGATCATCTCCGGTACGCCCTCCATCACCTGGTCGCGCGTCAGGACGTGACGGCCCGCTTCCATCAGTGAGGCGACGGTTTCGCCATCGCGCGCGCCTTCCATAATGAAGGCGCTGATCAGCGCGACCGATTCCGGGTAGTTGAGCTTTACCCCGCGCGCAAGGCGGCGTTCGGCAACCAGCGCGGCGGTGAACAGCAACAGCTTGTCTTTTTCTCTGGGGGTCAGTTCCATAACGTTTCTCTTATGTCTGCCAGATACGCGGCGAACAGGCGGTTTTGGTGGTGAGAAGCGGGCGAAGCGACTGCCAGATATCGCGCATCACCCGCTGGCAAATCAGGTTGTCGTGGGAGAGAAAACGCACCGACAGCAGATCGTCAGTGAGCGTCGCCCCGGCAAAGGTATTCAGTGGTGCGAGCAGCTCACGCGCCGTGTCGAGGTGCGTTTCTCCGGCCGGATAGAACAGCAGCGTACCGAGCCACGGCTGCCCGGCAACAGGGGTAAGATCGCCGTCGCTGAGATGCTGACGCTCAATCAGACGTGGCTCGTCATCCACCCAGACCTCAAGGCGGCTCTCCAGCGTGCCGTGGCTGAAGGTCTCGCCGATCACCGGGCGACCCAGACAGTACAGCTCCCACGCCAGCAGCGTGCTGGAGGCCTTCAGGTGGAAGACGGAGCGCAGCGCGGCATTGGCGCCGGGAAAGATAATGGTGTCCTGCGGCAGCCACTCCAGCGTGGACGCCTCATCGAGATAAAAGTGCTGGTTAAGGCGGGCCTGTGGGCCGCTGCTGCGATAGAACTTACTGGCGCCGGGCATGGTGATAAGCGCGTGGCTATTGGCGTCCAGACGTACGGTAATATCCAGCCTGTCACCGCCCACCACGCCACCCGGCGGGTGCAGCAGATAAAGGTGGCAGGTTTCCCCTTCGGGGTAGAACGGACGCTGTACCGTGAGCGGCCCGACGTGGTGCGCGGCATGGAGGAGGGTTTTCTCAGGCGTGTGGCAAAACCGCAGGTCAAGTGAGGCCTGCCAGCCTTTGTACGAACTATCAGTGACCTGAGTTGCTAACATGGTGCTTCCATTCGCGCGCCCGGGAGATACGTTTCAGTATGCCCTGGCGGAAATGAAGGCTGTCATATGAGTCGCTTATGGATAAGACTTTGTCGTTCCCGGCGCGCAGGCGCGGCGCTGCCGGGATAAATGAGGGGCGCTGCACTTTATTCAGGATCTTTTTTCTTTCGCTTGAGCTTCGTCCAGATTTTCGTCTCCTGACGTCGCCACAGACGCTGAATATTATCGTGATGACGCAGCAGGATAAGGCAGGAGAGCATCGACACCGGGAAGGTGAACTGGGGTTTAAACCACCAGACATAGAATGGGGCAATCAGCGCGCTGACAATGGCGCCCAGCGACGAATAGCCGCTCAGAAGAATAGTCAGCAGCCAGGTGCCTGCCATCACGCCTGTGAGATCCCAGCCGATGGGCGCGATGGCACCAAAGGCCGTCGCGACGCCTTTGCCGCCTTTAAAACCGAAGAATACGGGCCAGATGTGGCCGACACAGGCGGCGATGGCAATAAGCCCCAGCCAGAACGGGGTCACGCCCAGCGCATACGCGCCCCAGACGGGTAACATCCCTTTCAGAACGTCAAAAATCAAAACCGCTACGGCTGCTCCCTTGCCGCCAATTCGTAGTACATTGGTCGCTCCCGGATTCCCGGAGCCACTTTCGCGCGGGTCAGGTAACCCGGCAATGCGGCAGACCAGAATGGCGCTGGAGATTGAGCCGCAAAGGTAGGCGAGGAGAATCATTCCAGGCGCGATTGCACTCATAACGCTGTTCCGTTTTGAAAATGTATCTGTATTCTCAGCATCTGTGGATAATACGCATAATTCACCGGAAGTGGTATCCGGTTTAGCCAAAAGCAGGCAGGTCGTGATGGATATTGTATTTATAGAGCAACTTTCGGTAATCACCACTATTGGTGTTTACGACTGGGAACAGACCATCGAGCAGAAGCTGGTGTTCGATATCGAAATGGGCTGGGATAACCGCAAGTCGGCAAAAAGTGATGACGTGAATGACTGTCTGAGCTATGCCGACATTAGTGAAACGGTCATCGCCCACGTTGAAGGGCAGCGTTTTGCGCTGGTGGAGCGCGTGGCGGAAGAGGTGGCAGAGTTACTGCTGACCAAATTCAACTCGCCGTGGGTGCGCATTAAGCTGAGTAAGCCGGGCGCGGTGGCGCGTGCCGCCAATGTGGGGGTCATCATTGAGCGTGGCACAAATCTGAAAGGAAAGATTTAACGTCATAATAGCTAAACCATTTTAGGTTATATCGGTCTTAAAGCTGTATCTTTCACGGTAGCTGTTGGGGCGACCGTTTTTTTTATATTTTTTTAGGGGTTTATAGATGAGCGATATGCACTCGCTGCTGGTGGCGGCAATTCTGGGTGTGGTCGAAGGATTGACGGAGTTTTTGCCGGTTTCCAGTACGGGCCATATGATTATTGTTGGCCACCTGCTGGGCTTTGAAGGCGATACCGCAAAAACGTTCGAGGTGGTCATCCAGTTGGGTTCCATTCTGGCTGTGGTCGTGATGTTCTGGCGTCGTCTGTTTGGGCTGATCGGCATCCACTTCGGGCGTTTGCCACAGCGTGAAGGAGAGAGCAAGGGCCGCCTGACGCTGATTCATATCCTGCTCGGGATGATCCCGGCGGTGGTGCTGGGGCTGGTTTTCCACGACACCATCAAATCGCTGTTTAACCCGATTAACGTGATGTACGCGCTGGTGGTCGGTGGTTTCCTGCTGATTGCGGCGGAAGTGCTGAAGCCAAAAACGCCGCGCGCAGAAGGTCTGGATGATATGACGTATCGCCAGGCCTTTATCATTGGCTGTTTCCAGTGTCTGGCGCTGTGGCCGGGCTTCTCCCGTTCAGGAGCAACGATTTCCGGCGGGATGCTGATGGGTGTAAGCCGTTACGCGGCATCTGAGTTCTCGTTCCTGCTGGCGGTGCCGATGATGATGGGCGCCACCGCGCTGGACCTCTACAAAAGCATTGGTTTTCTCACCACGGGCGATATTCCGATGTTCGCCGTGGGCTTTATCACCGCCTTTATCGTGGCGCTGATTGCCATTAAAACCTTCCTGCAACTGATTAAGCGTATCTCGTTTATCCCGTTCGCGATCTACCGCTTTATCGTCGCGGCTGCGGTATACGTGGTCTTCTTCTGACCGGCTGCCCTCAGTCTTTTGGCTGAGGGCAATGCTTTTCCTTCCACTCTGAAACCGCCTGAATCCGCCGTTTCGTCAGCTCTTCGCGAATTTCCGGGCCTTTAAATCCTGCTTCGACGACCTCTTTGGTTGGCACGGCTTTGGCCACCTCCCACGCGGCGCGCAGCAAGCGCCCCTGCGGATAGTCGCACGCTTCGAACCCGGTGCGCCCACGCACGTCAGCCTCGCTGGTGAGCGCGATCTGCTCGACGCGCTGGGGTTTACGCCAGGCGTCGATGTTATCGAACAGCTTAACGATGGTGGCCGGTTTCAGGATCGGGAAGGTGTGGATAAGGTCGTGGAATTCGGCCACCAGTTTCGCCAGATCGCGGATCTCGTTCGGCACCCGCAGGCGCTGGCACAGCCCCTCGACCAGCTTCACCCCAGCCGGGCCGTGCCCGTGATGGCGAGGCCAGAATTCTTTTGGCGTTAAGCCTTTGCCGAGATCGTGGCACAGCGTTGAGAAGCGCACGTCCACCTCCGGGCTGAGCATGGCCGCCATACTGAGCGTCATCAGGGTGTGCACGCCAGTGTCGATTTCCGGGTGCCATTTCGCCGGGGCAGGCACACCAAACAACGCGTCTATCTCCGGGAACAGCACCTTCAGGGCGCCGCAGTCGCGCAGCACCTGGAAAAAGACCTGTGGGTTGCGGGTGGTGAGGGCGTTCTCCGTCTCTTTCCAGACGCGCTCTGGCGTCAGGTGTTCAAGCTCACCCGCCTTGGTCATGGCGGTCATCAGTGCCATCGTCTCATCGGCAATACGGAAACTGAGATGGGCGTAACGTGCGGCAAAGCGCGCCACGCGCAGCACCCGGAGCGGATCTTCCGAAAACGCCGGGGAGACGTGACGTAAAAGACGGTTGCGCAGATCGTCCTGGCCGCCATAAGCATCAACGATCTGGCCGTTCTCGTCCTGCGCCAGCGCGTTGATGGTGAGATCGCGACGCAGGAGATCCTGCTCCAGCGTGACGTCGGGCGCGGCATAGCAAGTGAAGCCAGTATAGCCGGAACCGGATTTACGCTCCGTACGCGCCAGGGCGTACTCTTCCCGGCTTTGCGGATGGAGAAACACGGGAAAATCGCGGCCTACCTGCTGGTAGCCCGCGTTAAGCATCTCTTCGGGGGTGGCGCCTACCACCACCCAGTCTTTATCTTTGACCGGCAGACCTAACAACGCATCACGTACCGCACCACCGACCAGATAACTCTTCACGCCCTACACTCCCGTTTTCTCTTTTGGCAAGATAATACGTAAGTCTGGCAGAGAAGACGAATTAGTTCATCCAGCGGTCTTTACGTTTACGGCTTGGGATCAGGTGTGGCAGAACAAGACCCAGCACCAGGCCGACGCCCAGCACGCCGCCGCCATACATAAACCACTGCATGATGATGGTGCGCTGTTTGTCATCGAGCTGCAGATTAGCGGCATTCACCTTCTTCTGCGCCACAATCAGCTCGTTCTTCAGTTTCTGGTTCTCTTCTTTCAGACCGTTAATCACGCTGTCGCTCTGCGCGACTTTCTGCTGCATTTCAGCGGTGCGCTGGTTCCAGGTACCGTCAATGTTGTTCAGCTTATCGGTGAGGGTTTTCACCTGGTTTTCCAGATCCGGCACGCGGGTGCGCAGGCTTGGCACGGTGCTCAGCTCTTTCAGTGGGATCCAGGAGGTACGGCCGGAACTGTCGCGAACCTGACCATAATTGGTCTCGGTGTTGGTCTGTAACAGGGTGACTTCCTCGCCGGCATTTACCGTACCCACGAGGCGATAATTATCTCCGGGGCCGCTACGTACCCAGGTGTTCAGTTCGTCAGAAACGTAACGCTTTTCTTCAGCGTGGACCGCAGTCGCGGCGCTAAAAGCGAGTAAAGTAAGTCCAATCAGGCGTAATTTAAGCATATCAGTCGTTATTTTCATAAATAGTGGAACGATAGTAGTGGCATCAGTGTCTCTACGCAAAGGATTCGTCATCAATCAGAATCATCTGTGTCCCGATTGCCGCCGCTGCAAACTTTTTACGCCCGTCAAATTGCTCATTGCGTGGCAATTTGGCGCAAAATACTATGTACTGACAAACAAATGGCGAGGAAGTTCGCCTTCATCGACGCGTCTGTGACGCACGCAAAAGTACAAGGCTATGGCACAAGAGATCGAATTAAAGTTTATCGTCGAAAAAGACAGCGTTGACGCGCTCCGCCAGCATCTGCAAACGCTGTCCGGCGAACACCATGAACCCGTACAGCTGCTCAATATCTATTACGAAACGCCGGACAACTGGCTGCGTCGTCATGATATGGGCTTGCGCATCCGCGGCGCGAACGGGCGCTACGAGATGACGATGAAAATCGCCGGTCGCGTTGTGGGCGGTTTGCATCAGCGCCCCGAATACAATATCGACATCAATCAGCCAGAACTTGAGCTGGAACGTTTACCGGCAGAAGTGTGGCCAAACGGCGAACTGCCATCCACCCTGGCAGCAGAGGTGCAGCCGCTGTTCAGCACCGATTTCTGGCGCGAGAAATGGCTGGTAACGGAAGGCAAAAGCCGCATTGAAATCGCCCTTGATTTGGGCGAGGTGAAAGCGGGGGAATACCAGGAGCCAATTTGCGAACTGGAGCTTGAACTGCTGGAAGGCGAGACGAACGATGTGCTGAAGCTGGCGCGTAAGCTAGTGAGTCAGTCAGGCTTACGTCAGGGCAGCCTCAGCAAAGCCGCCCGCGGCTATCATCTGGCCGCCGGGAACGCGCCACGGGCGCTGAAAGAGACCCCTGTGTTACGCGTAGCCCCAAAAGCCAGCGTTGAGCAGGGCATGGAGGCGGCTCTGGAGCTGGCGCTTTCGCAGTGGCAGTACCACGAAGAGCTCTGGGTGCGTAATGTGAAAAACGCAAAAGCCCACGTCCTGGCCGCCATCGGTCTGGTTCGTCATACTCTGATGCTGTTTGGCGGCATCGTGCCTCGCAAAGCAAGTGCTCACTTACGCGATCTGCTGACACAAACTGAAACGCTGATGCTCTCTGATGTGTCTGCGCAAACGGCGATCTACAGCCCGCAAACCGCGGCCGCCAAACTGGCGCTGACCGAGTTTCTGGTGACGCGCGGCTGGCGCACTTTCCTGGACGCGAAAGCCCAGACCAAAATCGCAGAAAACTTCAAACGTTTCGCGGATATCCACCTCTCCCGCCATGCCGCAGAGCTGAAAACCACCTTTGCTTATCCGCTGGGTGACCAGTACGGCGACCAGCTGATCCGTCTGACGCGCAACATCGACTGCATGCTACTGCTGTCGGGTGCCTATGATGACGTCAAAACGCAGGCATGGCTGGAAAACTGGCAGGGGCTGAAACATGCCATCGAAACCCGTCAGCATATTGAGATTGAGCATTTCCGCAACGAGGCCATTTCGCAGGAGCCATTCTGGCTGCACAGCGGAAAACGTTAACTCTGGCAAGGAACCCCTATAATGCCGCTTTCTTCGCAGTTACAGCAGCAGTGGCAGACCGTTTGCGAACGTCTGCCTGAGTCATTACCGGCGTCATCGTTAAGCGAGCAGGCAAAGTGCGTGCTCACGTTCAGTGATTTTGTGCAGGAAAGTATTACTGCTAACCCGGACTGGCTGGTGGAGCTTGAAAACGCCCCGCCGCAGGCTGACGAGTGGCGGCATTATGCAGGCTGGCTGCAAAGCGCGCTGGCTGAGGTGGCGGATGAAGCCACGCTGATGCGCGTTTTGCGCCAGTTTCGCCGCCGGGTGATGGTTCGCATTGCCTGGGCGCAGGCGCTTGAGCTGGTCAGTGAAGAGAGCACGCTCCAGCAGTTGAGCGAGCTGGCGCAGACGCTGATTGTCGCTGCGCGAGACTGGCTTTACGCCGCCTGCTGTAAAGAGTGGGGCACGCCGTGCAGCGAGGAAGGGGTTCCTCAGCCGCTGTTGATTCTGGGGATGGGCAAGCTGGGCGGCTGCGAGCTGAACTTCTCCTCCGATATCGACCTGATTTTTGCCTGGCCGGAGAACGGCTCCACGCGCGGAGGCCGTCGTGAACTGGACAATGCCCAGTTCTTCACCCGTCTTGGCCAGCGTCTGATCAAGGCGCTGGATCAGCCGACGCAGGACGGTTTTGTCTATCGCGTGGATATGCGTCTGCGTCCGTTTGGCGACAGCGGCCCGCTGGTGCTGAGCTTTGCGGCGCTGGAAGATTACTATCAGGAGCAGGGGCGCGACTGGGAGCGTTACGCGATGGTCAAAGCGCGGATCATGGGTGACAGCGACGACGCTTACGCCAACGAACTACGCGCCATGCTGCGCCCGTTTGTGTTCCGTCGCTATATCGACTTCAGCGTGATCCAGTCCCTGCGTAACATGAAAGGGATGATCGCCCGTGAGGTACGCCGTCGTGGGCTGAAAGATAACATTAAGCTCGGCGCGGGCGGCATTCGTGAAATCGAGTTTATTGTCCAGGTCTTCCAGCTTATCCGCGGTGGTCGCGAGCCGTCGCTGCAATCCCGCTCGTTGCTTCCGACGCTGTCGGCGATTGAGCAACTCCATCTCCTGCCAGAGGGGGACGCGCAAACCCTGCGTGAGGCATACCTGTTCCTGCGTCGTCTGGAAAACCTGCTGCAAAGCATCAATGACGAGCAAACCCAGACCCTGCCGGGGGATGACCTGAACCGGGCGCGTCTGGCGTGGGGCATGCGCGTGGACGACTGGGCCGCATTGACCGAACGGCTGGAGGCGCATATGGCAGGCGTGCGCCGTATCTTTAACGAGCTGATTGGCGATGATGAAAGCGAATCGCAGGACGATACGCTCTCTGAACACTGGCGTGAACTGTGGCAGGATGCCCTGCAGGAAGATGACACTACGCCCGTGCTGGCGCACCTGAGCGACGACGATCGCCATCGGGTGGTGGCGCTGATCGCCGATTTCCGCCTCGAACTCAACAAGCGTGCCATTGGTCCGCGTGGTCGCCAGGTGCTGGATCACCTGATGCCGCACCTGCTGAGCGATGTCTGTTCCCGTGCCGACGCCCCGGTGCCGCTTTCCCGCATGATGCCGCTGCTGAGCGGCATTATTACGCGTACCACCTATCTTGAACTGCTGAGCGAATTCCCGGGGGCGCTGAAGCACCTGATCACGCTCTGCGCGGCGTCACCGATGGTGGCCAACAAGCTGGCGCGTTACCCGCTGCTGCTGGATGAACTGCTCGATCCTAATACCCTCTATCAGCCGACGGCGACCGATGCCTACCGCGATGAGTTGCGCCAGTATCTGCTACGCGTTCCGGAAGAAGATGAAGAGCAGCAGTTGGAAGCGCTGCGCCAGTTCAAACAGGCCCAGATGCTGCGCGTCGCGGCGGCGGATATTGCCGAAACGCTGCCGGTGATGAAAGTGAGCGATCACTTAACCTGGCTTGCGGAAGCGATCATCGATGCGGTGGTGAATCAGGCGTGGATCCAGATGGTGGCGCGTTACGGTCAGCCAAAACATCTTGCTGAACGAGAAGGCCGCGGTTTTGCCGTGGTGGGCTACGGCAAGCTCGGCGGGTGGGAGCTGGGATACAGTTCCGATCTGGATTTAATCTTCCTGCACGACTGCCCGGCAGACGTGATGACCGACGGCGAGCGAGAAATTGACGGACGCCAGTTCTATCTGCGTCTGGCCCAGCGCATTATGCACCTGTTCAGCACCCGCACGTCATCGGGGATTCTGTACGAAGTGGATGCCCGTCTGCGCCCGTCCGGCGCGGCTGGCATGCTGGTGACCTCAACGGAATCCTTCGCCGATTATCAGAAAAACGAAGCCTGGACGTGGGAGCATCAGGCGCTGGTGCGCGCCCGCGTGGTGTATGGCGATCCGCAGTTAAAAACGCAGTTTGATGCCATTCGTAAAGCGGTGATGACCACCCCGCGTGAAGGCAGTAAGTTGCAGACCGAAGTGCGCGAAATGCGTGAAAAAATGCGTGCGCATCTGGGCAATAAACACCGCGATCGGTTTGATATTAAAGCCGATGAGGGTGGCATTACCGACATTGAGTTTATCACCCAGTATCTGGTGCTCCTGCACGCGCATGACAAGCCGAAGCTGACCCGCTGGTCGGATAATGTGCGCATTCTGGAGCTGCTTGCGCAAAACGACATCATGGATGAGCAGGAGACACAGGCCTTAACCCGCGCCTACACCACGCTGCGCGATGAGTTGCACCACCTCGCCTTGCAGGAACAGCCGGGCCATGTGGCGCTCGACTGCTTTACCCGTGAACGCGACCAGGTGAAAGCGAGCTGGCAGAAGTGGCTGGTGGAACCGTGCGTAACAAAACAAGTGTGATATCATCGCGCGCAAATTGTGAATCTTTCTGGAGTCAGGAATGAAAGTAACACTGCCAGAGTTTGAACGTGCTGGAGTTATGGTTGTCGGCGATGTAATGCTTGATCGCTACTGGTATGGGCCGACCAGCCGTATCTCCCCGGAAGCACCGGTGCCGGTCGTTAAGGTCGATACCATTGAAGAGCGTCCTGGCGGCGCGGCAAACGTGGCGATGAACATTGCTTCTCTGGGCGCGCATTCGCGTCTGGTGGGCCTCACCGGTATCGACGATGCAGCGCGCGCGCTGAGCAAGTCGCTGGCGGACGTGAACGTGAAGTGCGATTTCGTTTCTGTTCCGACGCACCCGACCATTACCAAGCTGCGCGTGTTGTCGCGTAACCAGCAGCTGATCCGCCTCGACTTTGAAGAAGGGTTTGAGGGTGTTGATCCTGAGCCGCTGCACGAGCGCATTAATCAGGCGCTGGGCAATATCGGCGCGCTGGTACTGTCTGATTATGCCAAAGGGGCACTGGCAAGCGTACAGCAGATGATCCAGCTGGCGCGTAAAGCCAATGTGCCGGTACTGATCGATCCGAAAGGCACTGACTTTGAGCGCTATCGCGGCGCAACGCTGCTGACGCCAAATCTCTCTGAGTTTGAAGCGGTGGCGGGCAAGTGCAAGTCGGAGGCGGAGATCGTCGAGCGCGGTATGAAGATCATCGCTGACTTCGAGCTATCTGCACTGCTGGTGACCCGCTCCGAGCAGGGAATGACGCTGCTGCAGCCGGGCAAAGCGCCGCTGCATATGCCAACCCAGGCGCAGGAAGTGTATGACGTGACGGGTGCCGGTGATACGGTGATTGGCGTGCTGGCGGCAACGCTGGCGGCGGGTAACTCCCTCGAAGAAGCGTGCTACTTCGCGAACGCCGCGGCGGGCGTGGTTGTCGGTAAACTCGGGACCTCTACCGTTTCGCCAATCGAACTGGAAAACGCTGTGCGCGGCCGCGCCGATACCGGTTTTGGCGTCATGACGGAAGAAGAGCTGAAAGTGGCCGTTGCCGCCGCGCGTAAACGCGGTGAGAAAGTGGTGATGACCAACGGCGTATTCGACATTCTGCACGCGGGCCATGTCTCTTATCTGGCGAATGCACGCAAGCTGGGCGATCGTCTGATTGTGGCGGTGAACAGCGATGCCTCGACCAAACGTCTGAAGGGCGAAACGCGTCCGGTGAATCCGCTGGAGCAGCGTATGATTGTGCTCGGCGCGCTGGAAGCGGTGGACTGGGTTGTGCCGTTTGAAGAAGACACGCCTCAGCGCCTGATTGCAGGCATTCTGCCTGACCTGCTGGTGAAAGGCGGCGATTACAAACCGGAGCAAATCGCGGGCAGCGAAGAGGTCTGGGCCAACGGCGGTGAAGTGATGGTGCTCAACTTTGAGGACGGGTGTTCAACCACCAACATCATCAAAAAGATCCAGAAAGACAGTCAGTAAAAAACGGGCCAGTTGGCCCGTTATTTCACCCTCTCCCCGTGGGAGAGGGCTGGGGTGAGGGCATCAGGCCGCACTTAGGCCTGGTCATCCACCGGCGGTATCGCTGGTGCCGGCTTCACTTCTTCCGGGGTATTGCGGTTTTCCAGCTCGGTAAGACGCTGTTCCAGTAGCGCCAGCTTTTCACGGGTGCGCAGCAGAACCTGTGTCTGCACGTCAAACTCTTCGCGGCTCACTAAATCAAGGCGAACTAACTGCGCCTGCAGCGTCTGGCGGATTTTCTTCTCAACGTCATCACCAAATTCACGAATGCCTTTTGGCATGGACTCATGAACCTGACGCGCAATTTGCTCAATTTTCTTCGGGTCAATCATAGTGGCTTCCCTTGATAAGACGGTGTTGATGAACATTGTAGCGCGTCATGCTCCAGGATAAAGCAGATTTGTTTGAAGCTTATGCATTGCCCAGGTTAATCAATAGCGTTATAGTTATCTCGCTTATTCTCAGGGCGGGGCGAAATTCCCCACCGGCGGTAAATCAGCGTCATGCTGAAAGCCCGCGAGCGCTTTGGGTGAACTCTCAAAGGTCAGCAGATCCGGTGTAATTCCGGGGCCGACGGTTAAAGTCCGGATGGGAGAGAGTAACGATCCAGTCGGGCATGGGCCCGCTCACGTTATCTTTTTGCCGCTTATACGGCGCTCCTAAGACTGCCCTGATTCTGGTAACCATAATGTTAATGAGGTTTTTTTACCATGAATCAGACGCTACTTTCCTCTTTTGGCACTTCAACTCAACGTGTTGAACATGCACTGGATGCCCTGCGCGAAGGCCGCGGCGTGATGGTGCTTGACGATGAAAACCGTGAAAACGAAGGCGACATGATTTTCGCCGCCGAAAACATGACCGTTGAGCAGATGGCACTGACCATCCGTCACGGCAGCGGCATCGTATGCCTGTGTATTACCGAAGACCGCCGTAAGCAGCTCGAGCTGCCGATGATGGTCGAAAACAACACCAGCGCCTTTGGTACCGGCTTTACCGTGACCATCGAAGCCGCGCATGGTGTGACTACCGGTGTCTCCGCGGCTGACCGTCTGACTACTGTCCGTGCAGCAATTGCCGATGACGCCAAGCCATCCGACCTGCACCGTCCTGGCCACGTCTTCCCGCTGCGTGCGCAGGCGGGCGGTGTGCTGACCCGTGGTGGCCACACTGAAGCGACCATCGATCTGGTGACGCTGGCAGGCTTCAAACCTGCAGGCGTACTGTGTGAACTGACCAACGATGACGGCACCATGGCGCGCGCACCAGAGTGCATTACCTTTGCACGCCTGCACAACATGCCGGTGGTGACAATTGAAGATCTGATCGAGTACCGTCAGGCGCACGAGCGCAAAGCCAGCTGAACGGTGCAAGAATGAAAAAGCCGGGGAAACCCGGCTTTTTTGTCTCTAGTGATAGTTAATTTTAAACAGCACGACCGTTTCAAAAGGGCCAGAATCGATACCCTTTCCCTCTGCACGTGAAAGCTCAGCGGTGTACGTGGTCTCGAAATGCAGCACCGAACCGGTAAAATCAGCGTACTCGTCATACTGATTGAAGGTGTAGGGCTGTGTGCCGTTAAGAATGCGCAGCTTCAGGCCATTACCAATCAGCAACGCCGTATCATTGGCCGTCAGCTCGCTATCGGTATAGAACGACGAGTCGATCTTAAATCCGTCTGAACACTGCGCATCCTGTACTTTACTGGTTTTAACCGAGAACGTTCGCGTACGCGTGCCCTGATTGACGATGTCACGTGCGCTGAAGGTGCCAAAGTCGATCTCCTGATTTTCAGGGTAAATACTGAACGTCGCTCCGCAGTCCAGTACCCTGATGTTTTCCAGCCCGTTAATGTGATATTTGAGGTTTTTGGCATCAGGAAGCGCATTTACGCCGCCTTTGCCGTCAAACTGCACGACGATGTAATCACCAAGCGTGCTGACGTAGCCCTGAGGCGGTATCGCTTTGAGCTTAACGTACAGCCTGAAGCGTGCCGCAAAGGTTCGTGAGGTATGTACATCCCACGCATTCCCCGAACAGATGTATTTCTCCCAGCCCATCGCTTTTAACTGTTCGGCCGTGTATTTGCTCAGGCTGTTGTTGTCCAGACACTGACGGGTATCCACGCCGTAGGTTTGCCCGATGGCATCGTAATCTCCACCCTCGTAGGTTACACCGAGTTCGTAGTAAGGATCCGACACCGAAGGATAAGGGTTCACCCAGGCGAAGACGTCTTCGTTCTCATGGTTTGACGCGGTATTTCTGTCGCAATACACGGGGATTTTGATATCGCTGGATTCCCAAATCTTTTGCCCAACCCTGGCTGTGCTGGGGATTGAGAATTCTGACACCGTTTTGGTTTGCTCCACCGGGCCATTTTGTGTGCCAAGGTAGCAGTTCAGCGCCAGCGCCTGCTTAAGGGGGCACATCACCAGCATAAAAAGGAAAAGCTTAGCGAGATGTCGCATTTTGCCCTGCCTTGCGCGGCGTTAGCGTGCATGGTGTTGACCCGGTACAGGTTAAATTGACCTTGCGTAGCGCACCATAATCATCAATATAACCAATGCTGTAGCCCGTGCCTTCTGTTTCACTCAGCGTCAGCGTACTGGTCGCAAACGGGCTAATCATCAGACTGTCGAAGCCTGGCATCATTGTTTTTCCGTTATTGCTCAGCCACGCCAGCGTAATGAAATAGGGCGTTGGGTTTTTCAGGTGCATGGTTTTGCCCGACAGCGTCACCGACAGCTGCATCTCCGTCTCTTCACCTGATTTTTTACGAATGCTGTCCGGCCGCCAGAACAACTTTATGCGGCTCTGCATAGCCACCTGCATGACGCTGCGCTCCTCTTTCAGGCTCCCGCTTTTGGGCGGCACTTCACGCAGATTGAAATAAAACAGCGTTTCCCGATCTTCAGGCAGCAGTTGCGTCGCGGCCTGTTTCACGATCCGCACCTGTGACGAGGCGCCGGGTTCAATGCGCTGAATAGGCGGCAGGACCATAAAATGGGTGTCCTCTTTGCGCCCGTCCCGATCCTCCACCCAGGCGAGGGCAAGATAGGGAAGCGATTTGCTCTGGTTTTCAATGGTCAGGCTGCTGGCTTTATCGCTTTCGGCAAAGACGATGCGCGTCCTGTCCAGGTTTATTGCCGCCTGCGAGACGCCGGAGCCACAAAACAGGAGTGCTGCTAAATAAACGTATGATTTCATAATGATAAGTTACTGGCAGGGCAGCATCAGCTGCGTAGTGTTGTCGAGAGAAGCTGGCAGGGAGAAATGACACTGCTGATCGTCTCCCCAGGTGACGATAAAGTGCTGTTCAGCTTTTACCGCCCCCAGCCAGATATGTCCGTCCTGGGCGATAATGCCCACCTCTTTGCCTGAATCCTGCTCACGCACCTGGGCGCCGAGAGGCGGCG
Source organism: Enterobacter cloacae complex sp. 394F7 (assembly GCF_057320385.1). Classification (NCBI taxonomy): domain Bacteria; kingdom Pseudomonadati; phylum Pseudomonadota; class Gammaproteobacteria; order Enterobacterales; family Enterobacteriaceae; genus Enterobacter; species Enterobacter cloacae complex sp. 394F7. The sequence continues at coordinate 118,877 of NZ_JBXWCS010000006.1, forward strand.
TGCCGCTGGCGGTACGCACGATCCCGGCAACATCCTGACCCTGACGGGAGGCAATCAGCCGATAACCGATTGCACCCTCGGTCCAGGTGGAGCGAATGACGTGGTTATCGACATCGACACCCTCTGGCAGGTTATTCAGATTGACCTGTACGCTGGCGGGCATATAGCTCGAAAAGGCGGGCAGGACGCCAATACCAAACATGTTGGTGGCATCGCGGGACATATTTAGCGGTATATTGTCGATCCCTTCCGTGCTGACCATCACGCGCGGTTCGTTGCCGTAGCTCCGGCGATGAAGCGACGCCCCGTGGGCGGTTGCGGTAAACGAGCCGTTCCAGCTCGCGCTGACGGAACGGTAGTCATGGGCCTTGTAGCTTCCGGACAGGTTCAGATCTCCCGTCCCGGCATAGTGCTGATAATTGGCGCTGACTTGCGCCCCGGCGTCAGTTTTTTCGCTCTCGGTACCAGCGGATATCCCCCAGGTATTGTTACTGTCTGAAGAGTCATACCAGGAGAGCGTTTGACGCGTCGTGTCGCTGTTTCTCAGATCGTAATTGAGGCGATGATCCGGATCGAGGGGGAGGCTTAAAGAGAAGTAAACCTGCGTGTCATCGCCTTGATCCTGATAATGTGTTTTGCTCCATGAGGCCGTCACGCCAAGATTTTTCCAGCGGCCAAGGTCGAAGTTGTATCCTGCCGTGAGTGTGCCGGTGGTGGAGGGGGCTCTGTCCCACCAGGTCTGGCGCAGCAGACCAAGGTAAAGGTTTAGCGACAGGGCGGGAATGTACTGGCTGGCAGTGATGCTTAGCGTCTGTTTTTCCGTTTCCGCGTGATCCCGGTCTTTTTCAAGAAAGCGGGCATAGCTGAGAAAGCGGCTGTCGGAGTAGCGGTAGCTGGCAAGCGTGAGCTGACTCCCGGTGGTGTCGAAACGCTTGCTGTAGTTGATGCGGTAACTGTATCCCGTCTGCTTTGCTTCTCCCTCTTGCTGGCTGCTGGCCTGGGTGACATCAAATGACAGCGCGCCCAGCATATCCATGTTCTGCCCGATACCAGCCGCCAGCGCGCGGTAATCATTACCGCTGTTCAGGATCCCGCCGTACAGGGAGGTCCGGGACAGTACGCCCCAGGAGAATTCGCTGCTTAAAAAGGCCTCGCTTTCGACCTGATGCGAGCTGTCCTGACGGGGTTTACCGCCCGCCAGCTTATAGCGAACCTGGCCTTTTCGCGTCAGGAAAGGCACAGAAGCAGCAGAAACCTGAAAGGTGCTGGTATGACCGTCTTCTTCGGCGACGATGACATCCAACGTTCCCTGTACGGACTGGTTGATATCCTGGATGACGAAAGGGCCCGGTGGGACTTTGGTTTGATAGATAATTCTGTCTGCCTGGCTGACGGTCACGGTGGCATTCGTCTGAGCAATACCAGAAATTTGTGGCGCGTAGCCGCGCAGAGACCAGGGGAGCATGCGCTCGTCGCTGATAAGTGAGGCTCCGGTGTAGGAAAATCCGTCGAAAATATCCGACTGAAAATCTGACTCACCCAGCGTGAACTTTGAGCCAAGTGCAGGCAGAGGACGAAAAAGGTAGGCGCGAGAAAGGCGGCCGTCGCTCTGCGACCTCCCATCCGTACGGTTAAGGGCGTACTGATAATCTCCCCGCAGTCGCCAGGCGCCCAGGTTGGCGCCAGCGGTCCCGTAGGTATTGACGTTATCGCTGCTTGACCCCTCATCTGGCTGATAGCGGCTGGCAAACAGATTGTAATCCAGCAGCACGCCTGAGACACCGTTGTCCCAGGTCGCGGGTGGCATCCAGTTGGTGGAACGGTACTGTAGCCAGGCCTGAGGTAGGGTGACTTCCAGCGTTTGCGTCGCCTGAATAAACTCGAAACGAACCTGCGGCAGTGGGGAAAAGTCGACACAGCCCGCGTTAACCGTCAGCATGCTGCGGTATTTATCGTCCAGACCAAAAGTGTCCGCCAGATCGGACGGAATGCAGACTTCCGTTGTATCGCCTTTTTTATACCAGGCTAACTGCCAGCCGTTAGCGAGTGGCGTATTATTAATTGCAACGTTAACGAAATAATGACCCGGCGCAACGTGGTTCTTATCTTTGAACTGGGATAAATCAACATTGCCGCGCTGATCTTTATCGATAGCGTTAATATTAAATTCAACGGCGGCCAGTGGAAGAGGCGTAAGAAAGCCAGCAATGATGATCGAGAATGCACTGTATTTCATCATTCAGCTCTCAAATAAAATTACGGCAATGGCTGGCAAATATATTGCCAGCCGAAATATAATTAACGGTATGGGCTTATTTATACAACAGGACGTAATTCGCGGTAGATTCGACCTGGCCTGCCGTTGCTGTTTTACCATCGACCACTTCCATCTGCGCTTTGAAGTGCAGCGTCTGGGTCGTTGAACCCGCAGAAAGATCGACAGTTTGTGCCGTACCAAGCGTGATAGGGGACTCCGCATTATCCAGCAGACGAACGCCCACGTTTTGCGCGCCGCCCGCATAGGTGTTGCTCATCAGGCTGGTATCGGTTGCGTCGGTAGCGGTACTGCTGAAGGTTACGTCCACTTTGGTGACGGGCGTTGCGGTTTCATCCGCTGCGTCTAGCTGGCAGTTTTCCAGGTTGATATCAACCGGTACCGCCGTGGATTTTTTATTCACATTCATCACCGCCGTGGTGAACTGGCCAAGCTCAATCTCTTTATCAATACTGTCTGGTGCAATATTGCATGGTGCGTCAATAATAACGCCCTTAAAGGTGATTTTACCGGAGCCCTGATCGCTTGCCAGTGCATTGCCAGAGATAAAAGAGCCTAAAGCAACCGCCAAAAGTGTTTTTGAAATATTTCGCATGAAATATCCTTGTTATGAATAATATTTAAGAGATATTGATGTTTGAGGCGGTTGTATTCTAAAGCTAATTGTAACAATGCGTGATTAAAAAATAATTAAAGACTCTTTAAGTATGTGTTTATTAATTATTGAAGTGAATGGCTTACGCAGAAAAAAGAGATCGAGGGGCTAAATAAGCAGACCAACAGGAGATGCTGGTCTGCTTTTTGATCAATTATTGATAATTGATTTTGACAATAATGTCTTTACTGAATGGTCCAGGAATAACGGCTTCACCAGGTTTACGGGTTAGCTCCGCCGTATAGTCGTGCGTCAGCGTCGTCTCCGTATCATCAGGATGATAGGTTGCAAAAGGAAGATACTGGTTGTACGTCACGTCGCCGTTGGTTTTATCAATGAGACGCATGAGTAAACCATTTCCCATGTCCAGATGCGTATCATCGTAGAGCGTATCGGTGGTGTAAAAGCTGGTCGTTACGTCAAATTGTTCTGAACAGCCAGCAGTGGCATCCCGGATTGTCGAAATGCTAAACGGTGAGGTGACGGCGTTGGCGTTGACTGCGCTCTCCGTAAACTGGCCAAAATTCACAATCTGATTTTCAGGGTAGATCCGGATATCCACACCGCAGTCCAGGAAGTGAATATTTGACAGCCCGGTAATGTCGTAATGCAGGTTTTTTGCATTCGAAAGCGTGTTGATTCCGCCTGAACCGTCAAACGTCAGCACGGTGACGGAGGGAAAGGTATAGTCAAACTGCTCTTTTGGTATCGCTTTTAGCTTTACGTAGAGACGAAAGCGCACGCTAAACGTGACGTTTTTCTGAATTGTGACGCCATTGCAGGCTGCTTCCTTGTAGTCACCCCACTTATCATCCTGCTTATCAAGGCAGGCTCCCGTATCAATTTTGATATCGGGGATGTCATAGTCAATACCGTTATAGGTTACGCCAAACGCCAGATAGGGATTGTTGGTTATCAGGCTATCGGTGTTATGAAAACTGTCCAGGATATAGGCATAAACGTGTTCACTCCAGGGATCCTGCGAGACAGGTTTTGTACTGTCGCGGGTGGCGTGATCGCAATATACCGTCACCAGCAAATCGCCGCTTTCCCAAATTTTTTGTCCGGCTGGGGCGTTGGCTGGGACCGTGAACGTCGGGAGCGTTGTTGTGACCAGACTTTGGCCGCCCATTGAATCTTTGTAACAGTCCATCGCCCATGCGGAGGATGAGAACAAACATAAAAGGGCAATCACCGCGAGATATATTTTTTTCATCATTATCCCTTATTCACCGGCTTGCTCTGGCAGGCAGGCTGCACCGCGTTACAACTCACCTTAAACATTTCCAGACCGCCATAATCGCTGATATAGCCGACCTGAAATTCAGCGGGCAGATTAGCCAGTGACTGGCTGGCCTGACCAAACGGCTCAATCATTACGCTTTCTGCGCCCGGCAATAAGGTTTTACCGTTCAGTCCGATATAGCCCACGGTGATGTAATAGGGGCTGCTGTTTTTAAACTGCAGCGTACCCGAGGCGCGGGATATAACTACCTTATCCAGCGGAACAAACTGGCCCTCCTTCAGCTCAATGGCTTTTGGCCGCCAGAACAGCTTAAGGCGGCTTTGCATGGCGATTTGCATCACGTTCTTCTGCTCGGCTTTGGGGGGGATTTCCCGCATGTTGTAATAAAACAGCGACTCTCGATCGGCTGGAAGTCGGCTGAGGTTTTGCTGCGCCATCAGGCGAACCTGCGCCTGTTCCTCCGGCTCGATACGCAACAGTGGCGGAACAGGAGAGATAAACTCGCGCGTTTTTTTACCCTCTTTATCCTCAATCCACGACTGAGCCAGATAAGGATCGGTTTTACTCTGGTTTATCAGTCTGACCGACACGCTTTTTGCTGAGGCGTTGAAAATGATGCGTGTTCTGTCGGGCGATACGGTGGCCCAGGCAAAGCTGCACGTGCCAAGGAAACAGATAAGTCCTTTTGAAATCATCGTGATGTTCATTTTATTCATCCTGAATTAATGCACTGTTTTACAAGGTAAAAATATAGCGTCACCGTTAAGGTTACTTTGGTTCGGCGGCGTGATTTCACACGCTTTGTCAGACCAGGTGAGACGTAACGTACTGTTTTCCTGAATCCCGCTGAGATAAACGAACCCTTCTTCGGCAACCAGACCAACCTCTTTACCCGTAGCGCTGTCGACGATACTGACGCCCAAAGGAGGGAACTGACCGTTTTCCTGTCGAATAATGCCGACAATCTGGTAGCCCGTGGTGGCGTTCAGCTTGCTGTAACCAATGGCACCTTCCGTCAGCGTGGTGCGAATAACGGAGGTTGCTATATCCACGCCATCAGGCAGCGTGTTGCTGTTAACGCGCACCGTGGAGGTGGTGTAGTTACTGAGTGAGGGGACGACAGCAATACCGAATGCGTTAGTACGCGTGCGCGAACTGTTGACCTCAATTCCGTCAACACCATCGGCATCGATCATCATGCGGGCGTTATTGGCCGGGCTGTAATCATGCAGGGCTACGCCATGCCGCGTGGCGGTGATTGAGCCGTTCCAGCCCGCGCTGATTGAACGGTATTGATTGGGCTGAACGCTTCCTGAAAGATTGAGGCGTCCGTAAGGGGAATAGTGCTGATACCCGCCGCGTAATGAGGGTTCGCCTTCGCGCAAATCGTCTTCCGTCGTAGAGGCAGAGAGGTTCCACGTATTGTTGCGATCGGAGGCGTCATAGTAAGAAGCCATATGAGATGCGCTGTCGCCGCCTGAGCGCTGGTAGCTGTACATAATGCTACGACTTTGCTCCAGCGGGAGGGTGAAGGCGAAATAGACCTGGTTTTCGTCGCTGTCGTCCCAGCGCACGCGGCTTAGCGCCAGCGATGCGGATAAACCTCTTAAGTTGCCGATATCAAAATTGCGGCTCAGCGAAAAGGAGTAGTTTGTGTTGCTGCTGTTGTCCCAGTAGGTGTTACGGGTGACGTTGAGATAGGTATTTAATGCCAGCGAATCAAGGTACTGGTTGAAGGAGATAACATAACTCTCTTTTTCGTTTGTCGTTGAGGTATCTCCGTCCCGGGAGGCGAGATATTCACTCATTGAGACATATTCTTTATCCGAGAATCGATAACCTGCGAAGGTGATCTGGCTGCCGGTCGCCTCAAAACGTTTTGCGTAGTTGGCGCGATAGCTATACCCACGCTGTGTCTCATTTTTTCCCTGATGGAGCGTGGCCTCGGCGCCCGTCACATCAAAAGAGATCGAGCCGAACGAATCCAGGTTGAAGCCGATACCGGTGGTCATGGCCTGATAATCATCCGCCGTCAGCAGGGTGCCGCCATACAGTGACACATTACTCAGCCAGCCCCACGAGAGTTCACCTGTCCAGAAAAGCGGGTTATTGATGTCGTTATGGCCCGTAGCGGTGGGCTTACCGAGGGATGTTTTATAGCGCACCTGGCCTTTTCGGGTCAGGAAGGGGATTGAGGATGAACCCACCTGGAAGGTGGTTTTGCGCCCATCTTCCTCTTCGACCACCACATCCAGCTGTCCCTGGTAGGTTTCACCCAGGTCTGAAATGGTGAACGGGCCCGGCGCGACGGTTGTTTGATAAAGAACGCGGCCAGACTGGGAGACGGTCACTTTGGCATTGGTCTGTGCGATGCCGCTAATTTGTGGTGCATAACCTTGTAAATCAGGCGGCAGCATACTTTCATCACTTTCCAGTGAGGCACCGGTAAAGTGGAAGGTATCAAAAATATCTGAGCTTAAATCATATTGCCCCAGCGTCACTTTTGATGACAGCGAAGGGATAGGGCGGTAGAGATAGGTTCGTGCCAGACTGCTGTCGCTGCCTGTAGACTCACCGTGACGAAAGTTTTGGTTATACTGATAATCTGAACGCAGACGCCACGCGCCGAGGTTAAACCCGAGCGTGCCGTAGGCGCTGATATTCTGGCTGTCGTCGCCCCCGTGCGGATCGTACTGGCTGGCATAGAGATTATAATCAAGTAAAACACCCGCAATGCCTTCATCCCAATATTCCGGCGGCGTCCAGTTCTTCGCCTGATATTTCATCCATGCCTGGGGAACGGTGACGGAAAGCACCATCGTCCCTTTATTAAGGGAAAAGCCCAGTTCCGGAACAGCCGAAAGATCAAGGCAACGTCCGTCCTGAGAATAATGGAGCCGCGAAATAAAATCGGTGCTCAGCCCGAAAGCGGATAACTGCCCGGCATTCACGCAAATTTGCGAACCGCTTTCGTTTTCCGTTGCGATCCACTCCATTGTTGCGGATTGAGGCAACGTGTTTTTATTGACCTGAATGCGGACGAGATAGCTACCCGGCGCGATGTGGCCTTTTTTCTCAAACTGTGAAATATCAATATTACTTCGGTCTTCAACGTCAATCATATCTGTGTTGAATTCAACCGCGGAGACTGGCAACACGAATAAAGCTGAGTAAAGTGTGGCACTCAGCGAATACTTTATAAAAGCAGAGAGGCGGGAGAGTTGATGCGCTGAGTGTTTTAGCATAAATCCGTTTCGCTTTTAAAAAGAAGGCATAAAAGCCGATGAGTCCTTCATCGGCTACGTTTTCAGACGGCAATCTAATTACTTGTATTCAAGGATATAGTTCGCCTGGGCCTGAACGTTACCCGGGGTAGCCTGGCTGCCAGCTACCGGTTCCATGCGGGCTTTGAAGTTCAGTTCCTGATAGGCGTTTGTGGTAGGGAATGACACTTCAATCGGCGTACCCAGCGTGACTTTATTGCTGCCGCTATCCAGCAAGCGAACGCCCACACCTGTTGCACCGCCGATGTTGCCATCAAGCGTGTTTTTCATCAGACTGGTGTCGGTCGAAACGGTACTTGCGGAGGCAAAGGTGACCTTGACTTTGTCGATCGTGGTGGTGGTTTGTCCGGTGGTAGAAGAGAGAATGCAATCCTGCAGGTGGATATTCACGTCAACCGGCAGCGAGTTTTTACCGCTGTTCAGCACGCTATCCGCGACTTCACCTAATTCAATCGTCTGATTTTCATCTCCCGGGGTGATAGAGCAAGGCGCACTGATAACTTCACCGGTGAACGTGATCTTCCCCGAGCCCTGGTTATCTGCTGCCATAGCAGTAAATGACAGACCAGAAAGCAATGCAGTTGTCGCAACTGCCAGAATAGTCTTGTTAAACATGAAGATATAATCCTTTATCTAAGAGTGGATGGCGCAATACTTTTAATGAATTAATATTGCAACACTTTTATTTCATTAAAGCGGTCGAAATATACCAGTCGCAATATGGTTCATCTCGTGAGTATTTCTAAATGGGGAATTTAGAGGCTATTAATAAATCATTTGAAATTATAAATGGGAAAAATGCTGTTGCTCTGCAGCCAGAATGCTCGGTTTAAATAGTGATTGACATCAACCTTTTGAGTTTTTTTAAATACACGAAGCGGTAATTATTTTACGGGGAATAGTTATAAATAATATTTCTTAAGTGAATTCTATGGCGATTAGAAAGTATGGTGCCGGACTTTGTATCATTAATACTGATAGTTGGCATTCACTGACATTAAAAGAAATTGCGCTCCCTCAAATAAGGAAGCGCAACCGTTCAACCAATACCCGCCGTTTGTAACAACACCAGGCTTAATCCCATTACAGACATTCCGCACAACACCCCATAACTCGGATTGTTGTTAGGATCGATCTCTTTCGCCAGCGGCATCAGTTCATCAACCGACAGCGCCACCATAATCCCGGCAACCGCGGCCATAATGGCGGCCATCACCACCGGCGAAACCAGGCTTCCCAGTATCAGCCACGCCAGTACGCCCCCGAGAATTTCTGCCATTCCCGATATTCCGGCCCAGAACACGGCGGTGCGTTTTGACCCCGTGGCGGCATAAACCGGCCCGGCAACGGCCAGCCCTTCAGGAATATTGTGTAAGGCCACCGCCAGGGCGATACCCAGCCCCATCTCCAGATTGCTGCTGGCGGTGACATAAGTCGCGACACCCTCCGGGAAGTTGTGCAGGCTGATGCCGAGCGTCAGGAGGATGGCAGTACGTTTAATCTTTTGCGGCACCGGCGCGACGCTTTTTTGCATTAAATCCTGCGGATGTGCATGGGGCAACATGCGATCGAGGGCAAAATAGCCCAGCAGACCAAACACAAACATGCCATAACCCAGTACCGGAGACATGCCTTCTGTGCCCAGTGCGGCAGGCAGCATCTCCATCAGAGAGATGAGCAGCATAATGCCGGCAGCAAATCCCAGTGAAAAGGCCAGCACGCGGTTAGACGGCTTTTGACCAAGCACACCGAGGATCGCACCGATAAAGGTGGCGGCACCCGCCAGGATGGTCAGGATCAAGGGGACGGACATGCAAGGCTCCTTGTGATAATGATTCTCATTAATACTAATAATTCACGTTGGCCAAAGCGAGAGGGGAACCTCTGTTTTACATATTCCTTACATTCAAATTTCCTGATGATGATCTTCACGCTTATCTGCGTTCATCTTTGTCGTGTTAAGCGTAATGTAGCACCATCAAATTGACACCTTCTGTAAGGATATCACCATGACTTCTTCACGTATGCCAGCACTGTTTTTAGGCCACGGTAGCCCAATGAACGTTCTGGAAGACAACGTCTACACCCGCACATGGCGTCACCTGGGCGAGACGTTGCCGCGTCCGAAGGCGATTGTGGTGGTGTCTGCACACTGGTTCACCCGTGGCACTGGCGTAACTGCCATGGAGGCGCCAAAAACAATCCATGATTTTGGCGGTTTCCCGCAGGCGTTGTACGACACGCATTATCCGGCCCCCGGCTCGCCCGAGCTGGCACAGAAGCTGGTGAATTTGCTGGCACCTGTCCCGGTCGCGCTGGATAAAGAGGCCTGGGGCTTTGACCACGGCTCGTGGGGCGTGCTGATAAAAATGTACCCGGACGCCGACATCCCGATGGTGCAGTTGAGTATCGACAGTACTAAACCGGCAGCCTGGCACATGGAGATGGGCCGCAAGCTGGCTACGCTTCGTGATGAAGGCATTATGCTGGTGGCAAGCGGTAACGTGGTACACAACCTGCGCACGGCGCGCTGGCACGGTGAAAATACACCTTACCCATGGGCAACGTCCTTTAACGATTACGTCAAAGACAATCTGACCTGGCAGGGCCCGGTTGAGCAGCATCCGCTGGTGAACTATCTGGATCACGAAGGCGGTTCGCTCTCTAACCCAACGCCGGAACACTTCCTGCCGCTGCTGTACGTTCTTGGCGCGTGGGATGGTCAGGAACCGGTGACGATCCCGGTCGACGGTATTGAGATGGGGAGTTTGAGTATGCTGTCGGTGCAGGTGGGGTAATAAAAGCAAAGCGGCAACCTGCGGTTGCCGTTTTTAGTGTTTACACCCTCTCCCGTGGGAGAGGGCCGGGGTGAGGGCATCAGGCCGCACTCTACTCAACAAAAATATGCGGATAGAACCGTGACAGATCCTGGGTGATCAGCGCGCGATCTTCGCGGATGCCAATCCCGGCTGGCTGATCGTTGATGAGCCAGCTGCCAATCAGCGTATAGCTGTCGCCAAATTTCGGCAGCTGATAAAACGCCTGGACGATCATTCCTTCTTCGCCGTAAGGCCCTTCAACCGCTTCCAGCGTTTTACCGTTTTCGATAATGGAGACGTTTGCCCCCTCGCGGGAGAAGATTGGCTTCACGACATATTTTTTCATTTGCGGATAATCATCTTCCGCAAAGTATGCCGGCAGCAGGTTCGGGTGGTTCGGGAACATTTCCCACAGCATCGGCAGCAGGGCTTTGTTGGAGATGATGCTCTTCCACGCCGGTTCCAGCCAGCGCACGCCAGCGTCTTCCAGCTTGGTGGAGAACATCTCACGCAGCATATATTCCCACGGGTAGAGCTTGAACAGGTTACTGATCACCTGATCCTGCAGGTCAGTAAACTGACCTTTCTCGCCCAGACCGATATCTTCTATATAGAGAAACTCGGTGGCGACTTCCGCTTCGGCAGCACAATCCTGCAGATACTGAACCGTTCCACGATCTTCTTCCGTGTCACGGCAGCAGGCGAGATGCAGCAGGTTGAAACCGTGCTGTTCACGCAGCTCGGCGAAACGCTCAATCAACTTTTCCTGCAGGCTATTGAACTGGTCGCTCTCTTCCGGCAGGTTTCCGGCGTTCATCTGGTCTTCCAGCCAGATCCACTGGAAGAAGGCCGCTTCATACAGAGAGGTTGGCGTATCGGCGTTATTTTCAAGAAGCTTAGGTTCACCCACGCCGTCCCACGCCAGATCAAGGCGAGAATAGAGCGAGGGCTGGCTGGTTTTCCACGACTGGCGCACAAAGCCCCAGGTGTGCTTCGGAATGCGGAATTTAGCCATCAGCTCGTCGCTGTCGATCACTTTCTCGACAACCTTTAGGCACATCTGATGCAGTTCTGCCGTCACCGCTTCCAGTTTTTCCACCTGAGCGAGCGTCAGTTTGTAGTAAGCATCTTCACACCAGTACGGCTCGCCATACATGGTGTGGAAGTTAAAACCGTATTCGGTCGCTTTTTCGCGCCAGTCCGGGCGCTCGGTGATACTGACTCGTTCCATGATCAGCCGCCCATTGAGCGAGTTGACGTACCCGTCGCGCTGCGCTGCATGCTGGTCTGTTTCGCCACAGATTCACCGAACCCGCCGCGGGTGATGGTGCTGGTGGTAGCCGGTTTCGGAGCCATCGCCGTTTTCGGTACGGTCACGGTGCGGCCAGGCGTTGCTGCGCCATAGCCTTTGCCGCTGGCATCGGTGTATTGGCCGTAGGCCGGGCTGGCCGGGTTTTTCGAGCTAAACAGCGGCTGCTGCTGGTAACCCGCACCGCCGCCCATCAGGCGGCCCATCATATAGCCGGCCATCAGTGGCATCCAGAAGCTGCCGCTGGACTGAGCCTGCGCCTGATTTTCTGGCGCCGTTCCCGCCTGAGCCGGTGTCTGTTGACACTGGCCTTCACCGAACTCTGCCACGCAGTCTTCGCGTGTGGCATATTTCGGTGCGGTACGTTCCGCTTCTTTCAGGGCGTTGTTATAGGCGGTCTTACATTCTGCCGCGTTACCGGTTGCGGCTGAGCAGTCCTCTGCGTTTTGATACAGAGAGACCGTTTCATCGCTTTTCTCACAGCCTGCCAGCATAAAGACAGCGGTAACCGCCAGCGCAACAGGGGTGAGGTGACGCGCGTTCCAGCTTTTGCGGAACGAAGCGTGATTTATGGATTTTGTCCGTTTCATATTTGTCTTCCAGGACCCAGTGGTTATAACGCTCAGGATAGAGGATGAGTGGTTGAAAATGAAGCGAAGAGGGTCGGAATCAGGGGGATCTTTACGTTGGCTTACGTTCGGATGTGATTCAGATGCTCCCTCTCCCTGTGGGAGAGGGCTGGGGTGAGGGCATCAGGCCGCAGTGGGCCTGATGACACTCTTATTGACGGAACGGATTGCTGCCGGTGTTGGTACGCGCAGCGGCTGGCTGTGCAGCAGGCGCGCTGCTGTTAGCGTTGAAGTTATCAACCGCAGCAACCTGCTCCGGATTCTCCGGTGCCACGCTGTCCGGCGAGGTTGAGACCGGTTTACCCAGCGCATTGTTCAGCGCCAGCAGGTCCTGCTCGTTCAGCGTACCCAGCGCCTGCTTGATGTTCAGTTGGTTAATCAGGTACTGGTAACGCGCGCTGGAGAGCTGCTGTTTCGCGTTATACAGCGTGGTGGTCGCGTCCAGCACGTCAACAATGGTACGGGTACCGACGGAGTAACCGGCTTCCATTGCATCCAGGGAGCTTTGGGCAGACACAACGGCCTGTTTATACGCGTTGATGCTGCTGATAGAAGCGTTCACGTTGTTGAACGACGAACGCACGGTCTGCACCACGTTGCGGTGTGCGCTTTCCAGCTGCTCGCTTGCGCCAACAAAGTTGTACTGCGCCTGTTTCACCTGAGAATTCACCAAACCGCCCTGATACAGCGGCAGTGAGAAGCTCAGGCCGACTTTGTTCTGGCCCTGGTTGCTGTCGTCATACTGGGCGGTGTTGGTTTTAGAACCGCTGTAGCTGGTATCAGACACGCCGGTGGAGGCGCTCAGGCTCAGGGTTGGCAGGTGGCCATCCTGCGCCTGACGAATCTGCTCGCGGGCCAGGTCCTGGCTCAGACGCGCCTGCAGTAAGGTCAGGTTGCGGTTTTCTGCTTCTTTCAGCAGGGCATTCACCGCCTGCGGCTTATCGGTCTTGAAGTTATCTACGTTCAGGGAAGCCAGTTCAGGATAGTAATTACCGGTGACCTGACGCAGAGATTCCAGCGCGTTGTCGAGGTTGTTACGCGCGGTCACTTCGTTGGCCAGTACGCTGTCGTACTGTGAACGGGCGTTCTGCACGTCAGTGATGGCGACCAGGCCCACGTTGAAACGCTGGGTGGTTTGATCTAACTGACGGTAAATTGCCTGTTTCTGCGCTTCAGTATAGGAGAGCGAGTCAATCGCGCTCAGCACGTTGAAGTACGCAGTCGCCGTGTTCAGGATCAGCGTTTGCTGGTCGGTCTGATAGGTCACATCCTGGATACCCGCGCTCTTTTCCTGCAGGGTCAGGGCGCGCCATTTGGACATATCAAACAGCGTCTGTGTTAATTGCAGTGAGGCGCTGGTAGCATTGGAGTTAACGCCGTTAGCGTCGCGGAAACCGTTGCTGTAGGTATAATCTGCACCTAAACCTAACTGCGGCAGCAGTGGACTACGCGCTTCGTTAATCTTTTCAAACGCAGCATCACGATCGGCCGCTGATTTACGTAAATCAGGGTTGCCCAGACGTGCCTGCTGGTAGACCTGTAACAGGTTTTCCGCCTGGCTCATTGCACTGAAGCCCGTCAGGCTCAGGCCGATAAGGATGGGGAGCAATTTCTTCATTTGCATTCCTTGTTGTGAAGCAGTATTAGCGCTGATCTAATTAAAAATAATTGCCGATTCTAACAGAATCATCCACACCAAAAGGTTGGCGTAATGTGCCATGTGGCGTTAATTTGCACCAATCTACCATATAGCCTTGCAAACGGCAGCCAAACAGCCTTGAAATTCATAATTTCATCACCATTGCTACCAGGACTCGACTCATGCAAAAACCAGATAAGTTGCCCGTGACATTCGCCAAAAACGATGTAGAAATTATTGCACGAGAAACGCTTTATAGCGGTTTTTTTTCAATGGAACTTTACCGTTTCAGGCATCGCCTGTTTAACGGTGAGATGAGCGGCGAAATCAGGCGCGAAATTTTTGAGCGCGGGCATGCAGCAGTCTTGCTACCCTTTGACCCAGTGCGTGATGAAGTCGTACTGGTTGAGCAGATTCGCATTGCGGCGTATGACGTCAGTGAAAGCCCGTGGTTGCTGGAGATGGTCGCCGGCATGATCGAAGAGGGCGAGTCGGTTGAAGACGTTGCCCGCCGCGAGGCGCTGGAAGAGGCGGGGCTGATCGTTGGCCGCACAAAACCGGTGCTAAGCTATCTGGCCAGTCCGGGAGGCACCAGCGAGCGCTTGTCCATCATGGTGGGCGAAGTGGACGCCACGACCGCGGATGGGATCCACGGTCTGGCAGATGAAAACGAAGATATTCGGGTTCATGTGGTGAGTCGGGAGCAGGCTTACCAGTGGGTAGAAGAGGGGAAAATCGACAACGCAGCGTCTGTCATCGCCCTGCAATGGCTGCAACTGCATTATCAGACATTACGAAACGAGTGGAAAAAATGAAGCGTTATACACCTGACTTCCCAGAAATGATGCGCCTGTGCGAAACCAATTTCGCACAATTGCGCCGCCTGCTGCCGAGAAACGACGCACCCGGCGAAACGGTAAGCTATCAGGTGAGCAACGCGCAGTATCGATTAACGATAACAGAATCAACGCGCTACACTACGCTGGTGGAAATCGAACAAACGGCACCCAGCATTAGCTACTGGAGCCTGCCGTCAATGACGGTGCGGCTCTACCACGACGCGATGGTCGCTGAAGTGTGTTCAAGTCAGCAGATCTTTCGTTTTAAAGCGCGGTATGATTACCCGAATAAAAAGTTGCATCAACGCGACGAAAAGCATCAAATTAACCAGTTTTTAGCCGACTGGCTAAGATATTGTTTAGCACATGGAGCAATGGCGATTCCGGTTTGTTAGCGTCATAAACCTACCTAAGGACACCATTTGGAAAGCCTGTTGAACCTGACTGTTGCTGGTGGGGCACCAGTCAGGATATTACAAATCACCGATACTCACCTTTTTGCCGAAAAGCATGAAACGCTGCTGGGGGTGAACACCTGGGAGAGTTATCAGGCTGTACTTAGCGCTATTCACGCTGAAAATCGTGCCTGCGATCTGATCGTTGCAACGGGCGATCTGGCGCAGGATCAATCCTCCGCGGCCTACCAGCATTTTGCTGAAGGCATCGCGAGCTTTAGCGTGCCGTGCGTCTGGCTTCCTGGCAACCACGACTTTCAGCCTGCGATGTACAGCTCTCTTCAGGAGGCGGGGATCTCTCCGGCGAAGTGTGTGTTTGCCGGTGAGCAGTGGCAGATCCTGCTGCTCGACAGCCAGGTGTTTGGCGTCCCGCACGGTGAGTTAAGCGAGTTTCAGCTCGACTGGCTGGAGACCAAACTGGCCGCCGAACCGGCGCGACATACGCTGCTTTTGCTTCATCATCATCCGCTTCCGGCGGGCTGTAGCTGGCTCGATCAACACAGCCTGCGCAATTCTGCCGCCCTGGATAGCGTGCTGGTGAAATTCCCGCGCGTGAAGAATCTGCTGTGCGGACACATTCATCAGGAACAGGATCTCGACTGGAATGGCCGCCGTCTGCTGGCGACGCCGTCGACCTGCGTTCAGTTTAAGCCGCACTGCGCGAACTTTACCCTGGATACCATCGCGCCGGGCTGGCGCTGGCTGGAACTGCATGCGGATGGTTCACTGACCACGGAAGTCTGCCGTCTGGCAGGCGCGCAATTCCGCCCCGATACCGCTTCAGAAGGCTATTGATGTCTACGCTCCTCTACCTGCATGGGTTCAACAGCTCGCCGCGATCTGCCAAAGCGACACAGTTACGCCAGTGGCTGAGCGAGCATCATCCGCACGTTGAGATGATTATCCCGCAACTGCCGCCTTATCCGGCAGAGGCGGCGGAGATGCTGGAATCCATTGTTCTGGAACACGGCGGCGAATCTTTCGGCGTGGTGGGTTCCTCGCTGGGAGGGTATTACGCCACATGGCTCTCGCAATGCTTTATGCTGCCCGCCGTTGTGGTTAACCCGGCGGTTCGACCGTTTGAGCTGCTTCGGGACTTTCTTGGCGAAAACGAGAACCCCTACACCGGCCAACAATATGTGCTAGAGTCACGCCATATTTACGATCTCAAAGTTATGCAGGTCGACCCGCTTGAAGCACCGGACCTGATCTGGCTGCTGCAACAAACGGGTGATGAAGTGCTGGATTACCGCCAGGCAGTGGCGTATTACGCCTCCTGCCGCCAGACTATAGAAGAGGGCGGAAACCATGCTTTCACGGGCTTTGAAGATCATTTCACCCAGATTGTCGATTTTCTTGGACTGCACAGCCTCTGACAATCAATGCGAATTGCTAGTTTAAATCATGACGCAAACCTATAACGCTGATGCCATTGAGGTACTCACCGGGCTTGAGCCGGTTCGCCGCCGCCCGGGGATGTACACCGATACGACGCGCCCAAACCATCTGGGCCAGGAAGTTATTGATAACAGTGTCGACGAAGCGCTGGCAGGCCATGCCAAACGCGTCGACGTTATCCTGCATGCCGATCAGTCGCTGGAAGTTATCGACGACGGTCGCGGCATGCCGGTGGATATCCACCCGGAAGAGGGCGTACCGGCCGTTGAGCTGATCCTCTGCCGACTGCATGCGGGCGGTAAGTTCTCCAACAAGAACTACCAGTTCTCCGGTGGTTTGCACGGCGTGGGGATCTCCGTGGTTAACGCCCTGTCTAAGCGCGTGGAAGTGAACGTTCGTCGCGACGGCCAGGTGTATAACATCGCGTTTGAAAATGGCGAGAAAGTGCAGGATCTGCAGGTTGTCGGCACGTGCGGTAAACGCAACACCGGCACCAGCGTCCACTTCTGGCCTGACGAAAGCTTCTTCGACAGCCCACGTTTCTCTGTTTCTCGCCTGACGCACCTGCTGAAAGCCAAAGCGGTGCTGTGCCCTGGCGTGGAAATCACGTTTAAAGATAACGTCAACAATACCGAGCAGAGCTGGTGCTATGCCGACGGTCTGAACGACTACCTGTGCGAAGCGGTAAACGGCCTGCCGACGCTGCCGGAAAAACCGTTCGTCGGTAATTTCACCGGTGACACCGAAGCGGTGGACTGGGCGCTGCTGTGGCTGCCGGAAGGCGGTGAGCTGCTGACCGAAAGTTACGTCAACCTGATCCCAACCATGCTCGGCGGTACACACGTTAACGGGCTGCGTCAGGGTCTGCTGGATGCGATGCGTGAATTCTGCGAATACCGCAACATTCTGCCGCGCGGCGTGAAGCTGTCGGCGGAAGATATCTGGGATCGCTGCGCCTACGTGCTTTCCGTGAAGATGCAGGATCCGCAGTTTGCCGGGCAAACCAAAGAGCGTCTCTCCTCGCGTCAGTGCGCGGCCTTTGTTTCCGGCGTGGTCAAAGATGCCTTCACCCTGTGGCTGAACCAGAACGTTCAGGCCGCAGAGATGCTGGCGGAAATGGCGATCTCCAGCGCGCAGCGTCGTCTGCGTGCGGCGAAGAAAGTGGTGCGTAAAAAGCTCACCAGCGGCCCTGCGCTGCCGGGCAAGCTGGCGGACTGTACCGCGCAGGATCTTAACCGTACCGAGCTGTTCCTGGTGGAAGGGGACTCGGCAGGGGGATCGGCCAAGCAGGCGCGCGACCGTGAATACCAGGCGATCATGCCGCTTAAAGGTAAGATCCTGAATACCTGGGAAGTCTCGTCCGATGAAGTGCTGGCCTCGCAGGAAGTGCATGATATCTCTGTTGCGATCGGTATCGATCCGGACAGCGAAGATCTGAGCCAGCTGCGCTACGGCAAGATCTGTATCCTCGCGGATGCGGACTCCGATGGTCTGCACATCGCCACGCTGTTGTGCGCACTGTTCGTGAAGCACTTCCGCACGCTGGTGAAAAACGGCCACGTCTACGTCGCGCTGCCGCCGCTCTACCGTATCGATCTCGGCAAAGAGGTGTACTACGCGCTGACGGAAGAAGAGAAAGCGGGCGTGCTGGAGCAGCTCAAGCGCAAGAAGGGCAAACCAAACGTTCAGCGCTTTAAAGGGCTGGGCGAGATGAACCCAATGCAGCTGCGCGAAACCACGCTGGATCCTAACACCCGTCGTCTGGTTCAACTGACCATCAGCGATGAAGACGAACAGCAAACCAACGCCATGATGGATATGCTGCTGGCCAAAAAACGCTCGGAAGACCGACGCAACTGGCTGCAGGAGAAAGGCGATATGGCGGATATTGAGGCCTGATGCCTCAGCCATAGCAATTGTAGGCCCGGTAAGCGCTAGCGCCACCGGGCTTTTTTACATCAAAACGCCATCTTCACCGTAAACTGCACTTCGCGCGGGTCGCCAATCTGGTTGCCCAGGTTGTTGGTCGCAATGGACGAGGTGTAGTAGGTTTTATCAAACAGGTTCTTCACGTTCACCTGCAGCGTCACCGGATACTGCAGCTTCATTTTGTAGGCCATAAAGGCATCGGCAACAAAGTATCCCGGCAAATAATAATCCGCACCGTTGGTCGCTGAACGACGGCTCACGCCGTGTCCACCGCCGCCAAGCGTCAGGGTATTCCCGCCGATCGCGTTATGAATGTCGTAAGTCAGGAACAGGGAACCGGTATGACGCGGCACGTTCGGCAGGGGCTTACCCGCGTAGTCTGGATCTTCCAGCACTTTGGCGTCGGTGTAGCCGTAGCTGGCGATAATATTGGTATTCTCAGTCAGCGATCCGGCAAGATCCACCTCCACTCCCTGCGAGCGTACGCGGCCAGCGGTTTTGGCGATGGTTTCACCCCCCACGCTTTCGTTGTACAGCACGTTACGCTTGTGAATATCAAACAGCGCAATGTTGGCGGTAATGCCATCGAACAGGTCAAATTTAGCCCCCACTTCGTAAGCATTAGACGTTTCCGGCGGCAGGTCACCAATGTAGCTCGCAATGGACGATTGCGGCATAAACGTCTGAGAATAGTTAGCAAACAGCGAGACGGATGGCGTGAGCTTGTAGACCAGCCCCAGCTTCGGCGTCCACTGTTCGTCGCGGCTGTCGGTATTCACATTGAACGGGCGACCCTTGCCCGCATACTGGGTGTAATACTGGTAACGCAGCCCGGCAACGGCAATCCACTTATCGGTGAGATACAGGGCGTCCTGCGCGTAGGCGGAGTAGCTTTCCTGTTTGAGCGTCTGGTCGCTATCAGCGGTGGAGACGGTGGTGCATTTGCTGAGATTGCCGTAGGTCGGATGGTAGATGTTGAAATCTTTAACGTTCTTACAGCGCATCATGTCCGTACGCAGCAGATCGTAATTCTCATACGACACACCGGTCAGGATCTCATTGTAAAAGCCCGCGATATCCACGTTCCCCTGCAGATCCGCACGCGTACTGTGCATACGCTGAGTCGAGCCCTGGGTCGCATCCACGCGGCGGGTCAGGTTACCCGTTTTGGCGTCATAGGCCATCACGCGCGCCTGGTTATCACTGTATTTATCCTGGCTAAAGCTGTAGTCAAACTTCGCGGTCCACTGGCTGTTAAGACGGTATTCGGCGTTCAGCTGCGCCAGATCGGACTGCCCGTCGGTAACGTTAAACGGCTCGTCAAAGCGGGTTTTACGATCCACGTTTACCGGTTGTTTGGTGTTGAGATCGAAAATGGTTCCTCGATCGAACGGCGTTTTATAGTCGCGATGTGAATAGAGCACGGTCACGGTGGCATCATCACCAAACCAGGTCAACGACGGGGCGATAAAGGTGCTGCGCTCGTTGCCAAAATTACGCCAGTAATCTTCATCCTGATACTCACCCGTCAGGCGATACGCCAGCCGCGTGCCGTCAATCGGGCCGGTGACATCAATCTGCCCGGTGCCGCCGCCAAAGCTTGAGGAGGTAGCGGAAATTGAGCCGCCGAAGCGGGTTTCCGGGCGTTTGGTAACCACGTTGATCAGGCCGCCAGGATCGAGAATGCCATACAGCGTTGAGGCCGGCCCTTTCAGCACCTCCACGCGCTCGGTCGCGGCATTAAAGCTGCGCGGCAGCACGGTGCGCAGGCCGTTGGTCATTATTGACCCGTCGCGGTTCGCGCCAAATCCCCGGCGCACAAACGCATCCTGCGTACCGCCCAGGGTGTTGGTCTGCACCACGTTGCTGACGTTATAAAGGGCTTCATCAAGCGAAGTAGCGTGCTGATCTTCCAGCACTTTATCACTGACGGTATTCACCACCTGCGGAATATCCAGCATCGGCATGTTGGTTAGCGTGGCGGTGGAGGTGTTAAGCGGCTGATAGCCGTTTGTGGCCTCAGCCACGGCATGGGGATCGGCGGTGACGGTCAGCGTTTCGCCGTCGTTAGCCGTTGCGGTGTCGGCTGCCTGCACCAGCGGTGCCATAAACAGCAGTGAAAAGAGCGCGCGCCCTTTTACCCCAGAGAGAGAAGGTGTGAACGTAGCCATTACATCTGTTTTCCCAAAAGATCCCGCGCATGAAGGGCGCGGAAGAATGTATGAGTCATTGCCCTTAATTGTCTGCTCGTTAGCCGTGTGGCATCGAACATGTAATTGAGAATCATTCAATCATGCAGCAATGTAGTAGTAAATGGAAAAAAGCAAAAATCGGCTACAGCCTGAAACCTCCCGTCCTGATATAAGTGAATTGCATATAATTAATTGAAAATACTTAATTAAAAAATAAAAGCGTCGCTGTAGTACCTGTTATTTAACCCTGGCTTTATCAGGGTGTTTATCCCCTTGACTACTACATGGCGCAGCGGCAAACTTTCAAAAGAGAATGAGTTTTATTTTTATTTGTTCGATTTTTATTAAGTTGGCATTCACGTGGCGCACAACACCCATAAACCGGGGCTGGTTCTGGAGAACCTCTCCGCGGGCTATCAGAAAAAAATCATCGTCGATGATATCTCCCTTGCGATCCCCCGGCAGAAAATGACCGTGCTGGTAGGGGCGAACGGCTGTGGTAAATCCACGCTGCTGAGCACTATCGCGCGTCTGCTGCAACCGCTTGGCGGGGCCGTACTGCTTGATGGCAAAGCCATTCACGAGCAACCAACCAGAGCGGTAGCCCGCCAGCTGGGGATCCTGCCGCAATCTCCGCTGCTGCCGGAAGGGCTGACCGTGTTTGAGCTGGTATCACGCGGCCGTTTTCCCTGGCAAAATTTTATGCGCCAGTGGAGCGATGAAGACGAGCAGGCCGTTGAAGAGGCTCTGCACCTGACCGGTACGGCAGAGTTTGCACATCAGCCCGTCGAAAGCCTCTCCGGCGGCCAGCGCCAGCGCTGCTGGATCGCAATGGCCCTGGCGCAGCAAACGCCCTATATCCTGCTGGATGAACCGACAACCTTTCTCGATCTCCGCTATCAGGTGGAGATCCTCGAGTTGCTGCATACTCTGACCCGCCAGCATGGCCGTACGGTGGTGGTGGTGCTCCACGATCTCAACTTCGCCGTCAACTATGGCGATTCCCTGGTCTTTTTACGCCAGGGCAAAGTCGAGGGAGTATTGCATGAAGGCGACGTCTGCACGCCGGAACTCATCAAAGCGGTGTTTGATGTCGATGTCCATATGTCGGTTAATCCGCTGACCGGTAAGCCGTTCTTTATGCCATTCCGCCAGGCGGCGGAAAAATCATGATGCGAACGTCACTGGCTTTCCTGCTGTTTGCCTTGCTGTTGGTGATGGGCGCGATTGCCCATCTGGGTATCGGTGCGCGTGTCATTGCTCCCCAGACGGTGGTGCAGGCCTTGCTTCATTTCGACCCGCGCAATTTCGATCACAACGTGATTGTCAGATTACGCCTGATACGGCTGGCTGCCGCCATGGTCACCGGGGCGGCGCTTGGCGTGGCGGGCGTGTTGTTACAGTCGGTGATCCGTAACCCGCTGGGCGAGCCGCATATTCTGGGGCTTAACGCGGGGGCGGCGCTGGCAGTGGTGCTGACCAGCGCGCTCGGGTTTACCTTGCCGTTTGGCCGCCCGCTGATTGCCGCTGTCGGTGCCGCCGCGCTGTTTATGCTGGTGCTGACGTTCTCCTCTTCAGGGCGAACCGGCCTCACGCCGATGAAAATTACCTTATGCGGCGTGGCGATGTCGGCGTTTGCGTCGTCGATTACCGCCACGGTGCTGATTCTGGATGAACAGACGCTGCTTGCCATGCGCACATGGCTGGCGGGAGATCTTGCCGGGCTTAACGCGGAGATCGTTCGCAGCGCATCCTGGGTTGCCGCTGTGGGGTTCGCTCTGGCGCTCTGGCTGTCGCCATCGCTCAATATGCTGGCCCTGGGCGACCGGATGGCGCAGGGGCTGGGCGTGTCGCTGCTCAAAACTCGCCTTTTGGCTCTGCTGGCGATTGCGCTGCTTTGCGGCGCAGCCGTCTCCATTGCCGGACCAATTGGTTTTATTGGCCTGGTCGTGCCACAGCTTATCCGCCGTCTGGTGTCGGTGGACTTACGCGTGATGGTGCCGCTTTCTGCCCTGTGCGGGGCACTGGTGTTACTGCTGGCGGATATCGCGGCCCGTACGCTGTTTACGCCGTATGAGCTGGCGACCGGGATCATGACCGCGCTGGTGGGTGCTCCTCTCTTTATCCTGATGGCATCAAGGATGTTCAAATGAGCCGGGCCGGACTGCGTGCATGGCGTGTCGGGTCGTTTTCCGGGCTGGTACGCCCGGCGGCAGTGGCGCGCGTTACGCTTATCGCTCTAATGGGCATTCTCCTGCTGGGGTTTGGCCTGACGCACGGTTCGCTTCCCATTCCCACTTCCGCCATCGGGCGCGCGCTGTTCTCCGGAGAACCCCTGGAGGCCGATGCGCGCTATATCGTGATGGATATTCGCCTGCCACGGCTGCTGATGGCCATTTTAAGCGGCGCGATGCTGGGCATGGCGGGGGCGGCGATGCAGTCCATCACCCGCAACGGCCTGGCCGATCCGGGGCTTATCGGCGTGAAAGAGGGCTGCAGCGCGGCGGTACTGCTGCTGATTTTTCAGTTCCCTGCGCTCGGGCTGGCCTGGCGTCCGCTGGTCGGGATGGCCGGTGGTCTCATTACCGCGCTGCTGGTGGTGGCGCTGGCCCGCGATATCTCGCGTCCGCGTTTTATTCTGATTGGGATTGGCGTGTCATGGGCTTTCTCTGCGGCAATGGGGATCTTTATGACCACCGCCGACGTGCGCGATGTGCAGACGGCGATGCTGTGGCTGGCGGGGAGCCTGCACGCGGCAAACTGGACGCTGGTCGGTATCGCCGCAGCCTGGGCTGCCCCTGCGTTTGCGCTGCTGCTCTTTACTGCCCGCGCGGCTGACGTGGCATTGCTGGGTAACCATACCGCGACGGGGCTTGGGGTTCGCACCTCAAGATTAGCGCTGCTGCGCGTTCTCGCGCCGGTGGTGTTAACGGCGGCCTGTGTCTCCTGCGTGGGGAGTATTGGTTTTGTGGGGCTGATTGCGCCGCATATGGCGCGTCTGGTGATGCGCGGTGGGCAAACCGCGTTGTTGATGGGCAGTGCCGTGCTGGGTGCGCTGCTGGTGCTGCTGGCGGATACCGTCGGGCGGCTGGCATTCCTGCCGTTGCAGTTACCGGCGGGGATTGTGATTTCACTGACTGGCGGACCGTTTTTCCTGCTGCTGCTCTGGCAGCGTCGGGACAGATTTTAGAGGACTATGATGCGCGTACTTGTTTCGATGCTGTTGCTGATAGGGGTTGCGATGGGTGCGGCGGAGCCGACGCAGACGTTCACTGACGATCTGGGGCGTAAGGTGGAGGTGCCGCTTAACCCGAAGCGGATCGTCTCGCTGCACGACCTGGATATCACCATTCCACTGATTGAGCTTGGCGTACCGCCCGTCGCCAGCCATGGCCGCACGCGCCCGGACGGCAGCCATTTTCTGCGCGCCAGCGGCATGCTGACGGGGGTGGATTTCGATAATTCCGACATCAAATTCATCGGCACGGCGGATATCGACATTGAAGCCATTGCTGCCGCCAAACCCGATCTGATCATCACTGAGCCGACCCGCAACACGCCGGTGGAACAGCTGGAGAAGATTGCCCCGACGGTGAGTATCGACCATCTCGACGGCGGTGCACCGGAGATCTACCGCAAGCTGGCGCAGCTCACCGGTACGCAGGCGCGGCTGAAAATCCTGGAGCGCCGCTATCAGGAGCAAATCAAGGCGCTGAAGGCGACCATCAATACGCGCAAAATCACCGTGTCGGTGATTCAGGCTAACCAGGGAAAAATCAATGCCATGCACAGCTACCACTCTTTAGGCCGCGTGCTGCGTGACGCCGGATTTACCTTCCCGCCGCTGATTGAGAGTATTCCTGAAGGGGGACGGATTGACGTCAGCGCCGAACGTCTGCCGGAGCTGGACGCCGATTTTGTCTTTGCCACCTGGCGTGGCGACACCGGGGGTAAACCGCAGGACGAGCTGGCGGCGATGGAGGCGGTGATGCCGGGCTGGTGCCAGTTCCTGAACGCCTGTCGGACCGGCCACTACGTGCTGATTTCACGCGAAGAGGCCATTTCGAACTCCTTCGCCTCTTTAGGGCTGATGGCCGCGCAGGTACAGTCGCAGATTGCCGGGCGGCCATTGCCGGAGGTATCACCGTGATCCGTAAAGAGAAAGGGCGCGTGGATGTTTACGGGGAGCGCTTTCGCGCACGTGCGCATCATCTTACGCCGCGTCTGCTGCAGGTGGCGCGCTACATCAACGAGAACCGGGAAGCGGTGATGGAGCAGACGGCAATGGAGATCGCCACGCTGCTAAAAACCTCGGACGCCACCGTGGTCCGCGCGATCCAGGCGCTGGGTTTTGCCGGGCTGCGCGATCTGAAGCAGACGCTGGAGCAGTGGTTTGGTCCGGTGGTGACGTCCAGCGAAAAGATCTCCTCGACGGTTAACACGCTCACCAGCGACGTTAACGCGAGCATCGATTTTGTGCTGGAAGGGCATCAGCACACCTGTGAGGTCTTGTCGCAACCGCACAACCGCTATGCGATGGCGCAGGCGGTGTCGCTGCTGGCACAGGCCAGGCAGGTGGCGATCTTCGGCATTGGTGCCTCCGGTATTCTGGCCGAGTACACCGCCAGATTATTCAGCCGGATGGGGCTCCCTGCCATGCCGCTCAATCGCACCGGGATAGGCCTTGCCGAACAGTTGATTGCGCTCCAGCGCGGCGATGTGCTGGTGATGATGGCGCAAAAATCTGCACACCGGGAAGGACAAACCACGTTGCGGGAAGCCAAACGTCTGGGGATCCCGACGATTTTGCTGACCAACGCTCTGGACTCACGTTTCAGCAAAGAGGCCAGCGTGGTGATCCATGTGCCGCGCGGCGGAGAAAAGGGCAAAATCCCGCTGCACGGTACGGTGCTGCTGTGCCTGGAGATGATTATTTTGTCCGTCGCCTCCACCGAGCCGCAGCGCACCATCAAATCCATGAAGCGCATCAACGAGTTTCATCGTGGGTTAAAGCCGGGGAAGAAGAGCGGTTAAAGCATGCCGGGCGCTCACGCCGTTCATCGGTCAGCATGGTTCTTTCGGTACTGCAACGGCGTCTCGCCAATTCCCTTCTTAAACGCGCTGATAAACCACGTCACATCGGAAAATCCCACCTGGGTGGCAATCTCGCGTACGCTCGCCTCGCTGTGCAGCAGGCGCTCGCAGGCCTTGCGCAGCCTTAGCGTATTCAGATAGTTGTGGATCTTCTCGCCCGTTTCCGCATGGAATTTTCGCGATACGTAGCTGCGGGATTTCCCCAGCGTTTCTGCCAGTGCGTCCAGGCGAAATTTCTCCTGGTAATGTTCGTCCAGCCAGAACATCACCTGGCTGGCGAGCCCAAGGCTACTGCCCGGCGCACGGGCATTATCGTCCGGGAGCATGGCGAATAAACCAATCAACAGCGCGGCTATTCCCTCGCGGGTTAAAGGCGACGGGTAACAGCCGAGCAGATGATCGACATGGTGATGACAGTGCGCCAGATCGGCGACCCACGCTCCGGCGCCGCGGGCAGAAAGTTTCTGCAGCCGCTGCTGCGTGTGGGGAAAATCGCGCAGGGCTGTAAGCACCGCGTGAGGGTCGAGATGAATAATGGTACGTCGGTAAATCGCTTCTGCCTGCTCATCCACCCTCACTTTATGCAGGGTAAACGGCGGAAAGAAAAACAGCCGCCCGGGGCGCATGGTGTAGTGACGGTTATCGACAATGGCGACGCCAAATCCTTCTTCCACATACAGAATCTCCAGACACTGATGCCAGTGATGGTAACGCACGGTATTGGCAAACAGACGGCTGAATGACACGACGGTGTCATTTAAGGTGATCAGTTCCAGCCGGTCGGAGGTGGGCGTGTCGCGCATAGTGCAATAAAACTCAATTTTCTGCCGTTATCTTCTCGTTATAAACCACCTTTTTAAATTTTCTCAACTAGAGGTTTATTTGGCCTTCACGGCTGTGACGTGGCTAACATTTATCCCCCTTGCGGATTCACTATCCTTCGTCGCAGTTGATGACGAGGGCGAGCGTATGTCTAAAAAATCAAATCCATTGTCTTCGCGCCAGGAGGTGGTGGCGTCGTTACATGACCTGCTGGGCGCGCTGGATAAGTCCTTTCCGCAGGATTGTTCACGGTTCTCGCTGGGAGAAACCTGTGCGCACTACCCCACGGAGATTGCGCAGATGGAAGGGCTATCCCGCGCGCTGTGGGGGTTGTTTCCGCTGATGGCGGGCGGCGGGGACGAGCCGTTTAGTGAGAAGTACCTGACCGCCATTAAGCTCGGCACCGATCCGCAGAGCCCGGGCTATTGGGGGGAAACCGGCCCGTACGACCAGCGTCTGGTGGAGATGGCGGCTTACGGCCTGGGGCTGGCGCTGCTGGGGGATAAGCTCACCCGCCGCTTCAGCGAACGTGAGGTAATGAACCTGCACGCGTGGCTCAACCAGATCACCGATGCGCAGATGCCGGACAGCAACTGGAACTACTTCGCGATTATGGTGCAGCTTGGTTTCAAATGTGCCGGGCTGCCGTATGATCCGCGCGCCATCGACCGTCGGTTTGCGATGATGGAGGCGTATTATCTGGGTGACGGCTGGTATTCTGACGGTCCGGGCCGCCCGAAGGATTACTACATCTCAATGGCGTTCCACTTCTACGGCCTGATTTATGCCACCCTCAGCGGTGATGAAAAAAGGGCGGAGGTGTTACGCGAGCGTGCCCGTCAGTTTGCCGAAGATTTTATTTACTGGTCTGCCGCCGACGGCGCGTCGGTACCGTTTGGCCGGAGCCTCACCTATCGCTTCGCGATGGTCGCTTTCTGGAGCGCCGTGGCCTTTTCCGGGCTGAATGTCTTCTCGCCGGGCATCGTGAAGGGCATTGTGCTGCGCCATCTTCGCTGGTGGCAGCGGCAGCCGATGACCGATCGCGACGGTATTTTGACCCTCGGTTTTACTTATCCCAACCTGGTGATGTGCGAGGATTATAACGCCCCCGGCTCGCCGTACTGGGCGCTGAAAACGTACCTGATTCTGGCCTTGCCGGAGTCACACCCGTTCTGGCAGGCAGAAGAGCAGCCGCTCCCCTCGCTGGCGGAAAAACGCGTGATCCACCCAGCGCAGCACATCCTGATGCATGCGGATAACTCACAGCACGTCACGATGCTCACTGCCGGTCAGCTTGAGCTGAATAACTACGTCAACACCGAAGCCAAATACACCAAATTTGCGTACTCAAGCCGCTTTGGCTTCACCCTCGAACGGGGGCGCTTTGGCCTGAAACAGGCCGCCTGCGACTCGATGTTACTGCTGGCGGAGGGGGATAACTACTTCCGCGGGCGTCGTGAATGCGCGGAGGTGCGGGTGGATGAGAACTACCTCTATTCACGCTGGTCACCCTGGCATGATGTCCATGTCGAAACCTGGCAAATTCCCTTTGGCGAGTGGCACGTGCGTCTGCACCGCATTAACAGCGCTCGCACCCTTCAGGCAGTGGAGGGCGGTTTTGCGGTGATGAAAACCGAACACCACATTCATGAGCGTGGCTGTTACCTGACGGCCAGCAACGGCAGCAGCGTGATTGTCGATCTCTCCCCGGTCATTGCCCGGGAGCCAGACAGCATCGTCACGCCGCCGAACAGCAGCATTATGTTCCCGGAATGCGCATCCATTCCGTTGTTAAAAACCGATCTCCCTCAGGGAGAGAGCTGGCTCTGTTGCGCCGTCGTGGCCAGCGAGAAACCCCCCGCGGCATTGGCACCTGAACTGAAGATGACCCCTGACCAGGTCGCGATCCGCGAACCCGGAGGCGAACGTAAGCTGTCGTTCACATTATAAAAAATCTGACCCTACACGTCGGCGAGGATGATATGAAAAGTGCATCTACAACGAACAGAACCGAATATTATAAAATAAGCAGCTTTATATTTCTCTATTTCTTTACCTGGTCCGCCAGTATTGGGCTATTAGCCATCTGGCTCGGCCAAAAGGCGAATCTTAGCGGCTCGGTAATTGGCACTGTCTTTGCGGTCAACGGTGTCTTCTCAGTCATTCTTAAACCGATCTACGGCTATATTCTCGATAAGATCGGCATGAGTAAATACCTGCTCTATTTTGTGGTTGCCATGTCCGCGCTGATGGCACCGTTCTTTATTTATGTTTATCAGCCGCTGCTGATGTCCAATACCCTGGTGGGGATTATCATTGGCGCGCTCTATTTAAGCTTTGCCTGGTACGCGGGCGTGGCGGCGTGTGAATCCTATTCTGACCGCTTTAGCCGTTTAAACGGTATGGAGTTCGGGCAAATTCGCATGTGGGGATCGCTTGGCTGGGCCGTGGCGTCCTCGTTCTCCGGTCTGCTGTTTAATCTCTCTCCGGCGTATAACTTTATTCTGGGCAGCGTCGCATCCATCATCATGCTGATCGTCCTTGTGAGCCTGAAAGTGAACACTAACTCCGCTCACGCCAGCGAGGTGCTGACCAAAGAAAAAATCGCCCCTGCGGATGTCTATGCCCTGCTGCGTAACCGCAAGTTCTGGGCGTTCTGCCTGTATGTGGCGGGCGTGGCGTGGATGATGTTTATTGCCGAGCAGCAGTTCTCACGCTATTTCGTCACGTTCTTTGACGATATTCACCATGGTAACGCGGTGTTCGGTTATCTGGGAACCGTACAGTCGGGTATGGAATTTGTGATGTATATGGTGATCCCGCTGTTGGTGAATAGTATTGGTGCCAAGCGTGGGCTGTTAATTGTCGGGCTGGTGGTCGGTGCGCGACTGATTATTTCCGGCCTGTGCGATTCCCATCTGTTAATTTCCGTACTGAAACCGCTGTATGGCCTGGAAATATGTCTGCTGCTGGTCTCGGTCTTTAAATATATTGCTGAGCATTTCGATAAACGCGTTAACGCCACCATGTATCTGCTGGGCTATCAGGCCATGCTCTACGTGGGCAACGTGGTGGTCTCTTCGCCTGCCGGCTATCTGTATGACCGCATCGGCTTTGAGCACACCTATATCATTATGGGAGCCACGGCGCTGACCTTTACGTTTATCTCTGCCTTTACGCTATCCGCCTGCCAGAGCAAATGGCGCGGTACCCGCTCGCTGAACGCAGCAGAACCCTCATCCCGGTAATTTAAAGGACCCGAAACATGTTAAGTCGTATCAAAGAGGAACACCTGCAGGCTATTCCTGTCCCCGTTGAATCGCGGACATTACGTGATGAACTCAGCTCTGCCCGCAGCCACGTGCTTGAGCTGATTAGCCGTCATTTGGTGGCGTTCGGTGACCGATTCCCGGCAGAAACCTGCCAGGACGGGGTTTATCCGCTGACGGAGAACGTGGAGTGGACCACCAGCTTCTGGACCGGGCAGCTATGGCTGGCGTGGGAGATGAGCGGTGAGACAACGTTCCGCGAGATGGCTGAAAAACACGTGCGCTCGTTTGGCCTGCGCATCGCCGGGCGTAATGATACCAACACTCATGATTTGGGGTTCCTGTATACGCTCTCCTGCGTGGCGGCCTGGCGACTGACCGGCAACCGCGAGGCGCGCGGGTTCGCCCTGCTGGCGGCTGAAGCCCTGCTGGAGCGCTTTCACCCGAAGGCGAAGATTATTCAGGCCTGGGGCGATCTGTCAGACCCGGAGCAGGCCGGGCGGATGATTATCGACTGCAACATGAATCTGCCGCTGCTCTACTGGGCGACGGAACAAACCGGCGACGCGCGCTTTGCTGACGCCGCAAAAGCCCACGTGATGCAAGCCGCTACGTACCTGATTCGTGAAGATGCCTCGACGTTCCACACCTACTACATGGATGTGGTTACCGGCGCGCCTCGCTACGGCAACACGCAGCAAGGATACGCGGACGACTCCTGCTGGTCCCGCGGGCAGGCGTGGGGGATCTACGGTTTTATGCTGAGCTATCTCTATACCGGCGATAAGACGATGATTGCGCTGTCAAAACGCCTGGCAAATTACTTTCTTAATCGTCTGCCGGAGGATTATGTCTGCCACTGGGATCTGGCGCTGCTGGGGACAGATGCGCTGCGGGATTCCTCCTCGGCGGCCATTGCCGTCTGCGGGCTGCTGGAGCTGGTAAAACAGTTGCCGGTCACGGATCCGGATCGTGAACGTTATCTGGACTGGGCTAAAGGGATTATGTCGTCACTGACAAAGCACTATCTGATGGGCAAAGACGAGAAGGGGAACGGGCTGCTTAAGCACGCTGTCTATCACCTGGCGAGCAACAAAGGCGTGGATGAGTGTGCGAGCTGGGGCGATTACTTCTACGTTGAGGCGCTGGTGCGGTTCACCCAGAGCTGGAAGCCGTACTGGTAAAAGGTCGGGGGCGCGCCCCCGACGTGTGGGTTACGCCTTAGGAATACGCAGCGTCTGGCCGGGATAAATCTTGTCCGGGCTGGAGAGCATCGGGCGGTTCGCTTCAAAAATCTTGTTGTACTGGTTGGCATCCCCGTAAACGGTTTTGGAGATGGCGCTGAGGGTGTCGCCTGATTTCACCGTATAGTAGGTGGCTTCATCTTTGGCATCAGTGGCGGTGATGTTGTTTTCCACCTCGCTGACGCCCGCAATATTGCCGACGGCGACCTGGATTTTTTCTTTCTGCTCTTGGGTCAGCCCGTCGCCCGTTACGCTGGCTTTACCGTCGGTAACGTTGACCTGCACTTTATCCGCGCCGGGAATGTTGAGTTTCTTGAGATGCTCGGTGATTTTGTCGCTCTGGCCTTTATGATCGGTCAGGTTGTCCCACAGCTTTTCGCCTGCTTCTTTTACGAAGTTAAAAAGTCCCATTCCTTCCTCCTGTTAATCATGAAGTCAGAATAAGCATAGCAGGTCAGAGAGATTTCCCTCTCCGAAAGGAGAGGGAAGGCAGGTTTTACACCCCTTGCTCCAGAATACGGATGTGGGTTTCCAGCACGTCACCTTTTACCGCATCGCTCCACGCTTTCATGTGTGCGGTCTGCAGGTGCGCTTCGAGATGCGCCACGGTTTCCCACTGCTCAACCATGATGATGGAGTCCGGCGCGGTGGCCTGGAAGCTGGCGTTGGTTGCGGCGTCAACCATCGGCGCATAGCCGTGGCAGCCTTCTTCTTGCAGTACGGTTGGGATAATTTTCGCGAACTGATCCAGCACCGCCTGGCGGTGATGTTGGCCAGGACGGGTACGGATTTCAGCAATAACGGTAAGCATAATTAACTCCTTCTAATTCCAGGTTACCAGTTAAGCAAAAATTTCAGCCAGATGCTTGCGATATTCTGCGATATAGCGCGGGACGTCAGGCATTTTAATCACGTCGTTGACGATAAAGGTCGGCAGCGGGTCCATGCCGAGGAACTGGTTAGCCTTGTGGAACGGCAGGTATGCGCCGTCTACCCCTACGCCTTCAAAGAACTGATCTTTATCGGTGAACGCGTCCAGCGGGGCGTTCCAGGTCAGGGAGAGCATATATTTCTTACCCTGAATCAGGCCGCCTGAACCATATTTTTTAGACGCGTCGGAACGGGTACGGCCGTCGCTGGCATACAGTGAACCGTGGCCCTCAGTGAACACGTCATCCATGTATTTTTTCACGGTCCACGGTGCGCCCATCCACCAGCCCGGCATCTGCCAGATAACCACGTCAGCCCACAGGAAGTTCTGCACTTCGGCTTTCACGTCGTAATGGCTGTCTGCGCGCACAACCTTAACATCATGCCCGGCGTCGCGCAGGAAGCCGTCCGCGACCTCGGTCAGGGTGTCATTCAACTGGCCTTTAGAGTGGGCGAATTCTTTCGCACCGTTGATAATCAGAATGTTGCTCATTATTTGTCCTCGTCGATGAGAGTATGGCGAGTATTCTACGCGCGAGGGCGATACGGTAAAATGAGCAAAATGTGCAAAGTCTTTTGCGTTAAATGCAATAATTCCTTACCAGCACACCTTCACATCAACGCCGCCTTTCGCAGCATTATCCAGTGAAACGCGCATACCGTGCAGGGCAGCAATGCGTTTTACAATGGATAACCCCAGCCCGCTGCCCGTGGCATCCTGCCCGGGTGGACGATAAAAACGCTCGCCAATACGGGCCAACGCCTCGGGGGCGATCCCCGGTCCGTTGTCGCGTACGGAGAAGCAACGGGCGTCCAGCGTAACGTCAACCACGCTGCCGCGCGGGCTGTAACGCACGGCGTTATCCAGCAGGTTACGCACCAGCAGGCTCAACAGCAGCGGCTGACCCGTGCGTTCAGCCTGCGGGGCGTTGATGTTCAGGCGAACGTCGATACCCGCCTGCTGCGCCGGATGCCAGATGTCCAGAACCGCTGATTGCAGCAAATCGGCCATCTTTATCGGTTCGACATCGTCGAGATTTTCCAGAGAGTCCAGACGCGAGAGAGTGAGGAGTTGATCCACCAGCCGGGATGCCCGGTCGATCCCCGCGTGGAGCTGCGAGAGCGCTTTTTCCTGCGCCTGCGGGTCGTCCAGAGAGAGTTGCGCCACGTCGGTTTGCACCTTCAGGGCCGCCAGCGGGCTACGTAATTCGTGGGCGGCATCGGAGGTAAAGCGGCGCTCGCGGCTCATCATCTCCTGGGTTCGGGTAAAGAGGTGGTTCAGGGAGTCCAGAAGGGGGCGTACTTCTGATGGCACGCCCTGTGTCGGCAGGGTGTCGGTGGCATCCGGCGAGCGCAGGCGCAACGTCTGCGCCAGTTTTTTCAATGGCTTAAGCTCCCGGCTCAGCAGGACAATCAGCAACAGCAGCATCACCGGTAGCGCCACCAGCCACGGCGTCAGCTGCGAGCTGACCACATCCAGCGCCATCTCCTGCCGGTATTCCCACTCCTGACCGACCACCACGCGGTACTTCCCGTCCGGCGAGGTCAGCCATAAGAAACGCCAGTCATCGTTGTCGTCTTTGAGCCTGCCGTCATCAAACCCATCGCGGCGATAGTGATACGGGATGTCGCGGCCGTTTTCCCCGTCATTGAGGATCATCGTGCCGTCGGTAGCGTAAATGGCGAAGGCCAGAGCATCGTCGTCCAGGCGACCGTGCTTCACTTTTTTGGGGATCTCGCGCATCCGCTCCGGAGCGCGGATCTCATCCAGATCCATCGTCAGCAGCCGTTTAGCAAACAGCATCTGCTGGGTATCAAACAGCTTATCGAGCTTGTGGGTCGTCTGCTGCCAGGCGACAAGGCTTGCGGCAAACCAGGCCGTCAGCGACAGCAGCAGAAAAAGAAGCGTCAGACGGAGTTTCAGGCTCAGTTTCATGCGTCACCCAGGGTATAGCCGATGCCATGAACCGTGCGGATAAACTCGCTGCCCAGCTTACGCCGCAGATGATGGACGTGAACTTCCACGGCGTTACTGGAGACGTCATCGTCCCACGTATAGAGCTTCTCTTCGATCGCTTTACGCGGCAGGACGCGGCCCGCATTGCGCATCAGTAACTCCAGCAGGGCGAACTCTTTGGGCTTGAGGGCCAGCGTTTCTCCCTCCAGCGTGGCAATAAGGCTCGTCGGGTCGAGCGTCACTTTGCCATGACGCAGCTCGCTGCGCGTCTGACCGTGGCTGCGACGCACCAGCGCCTCAAGGCGGGCGGCCACTTCGATCAGCGCGAAGGGTTTGCAGAGATAATCATCGGCTCCCAGGCGTAGCCCCTCGACGCGCTGATTCAGCGCATCCCGCGCGGTCAGGATAAGCACCGGCTCGCTGCGCCCGCTTTCGCGCCAGGCGCGCAGGATCGCCAGACCGTCGATCTCCGGTAGCGTCAGGTCAAGCACCACCGCATCGTAAGGGGCAGAACAGAGCGCCGCCTGGCCGGTTTTTCCGTCGGTGAACCAGTCCACGCTGAAGCCCATTTTGCTTAAGCCCGCTTTGATGCCATCACCAATCAGCTTGTCGTCTTCTACCAGTAATATGCGCATATCCCCTCCTTGATGGCGTCAGTAAACCCTCTGGATCCGCCTGCTGTACAGTAAAAAAATATAAATTTCCCCCTTAAGAAGTTGTTAAGGATTACCCTGTTTAATGGATTGCGACACCACATTAAAGGGAGAAATGAATATGAAAAAATTCGCTGCAATGGCTGCTATCATGATGATGACCACCGCACCGGTCTTCGCTGCTCAGGGCGGTTTTACGGGCCCATCAGCTACCCAACCCCAGACTCAGACGCAGGCAGGCGGTTTTGTTGATAACAACGCCAACCTGACAACGGCCGCGAAAGTCAAAGACCTGAAGGACGACGCCTGGGTGAAGCTGCGCGGGAACATCACCGAACGCCTGTCCGATGACCGCTACACCTTCCGCGACGAGACCGGCACGGTGGTGGTTGAGATTGATCATAAGCGCTGGAACGGTGTGACCGTGTCCCCGCAAGATAAAGTCGAGCTGCAGGGTAAGGTCGATAAAGACTGGAACGAATTTGAAATCGACGTGAAGCAGGTTATCAAGCTGACGAAATAACCCAGAAAGGGCCGCTTATCCGGCCCTTTTTCTTTGTGACTCAACTCGCCAGATAGGGTAGTATCTGCGGCAATATTGCCTGAAACCCATCGGTTTCTGAGTTGAGGAATCACACGTAATGAGCGATATGGCAGAGCGCCTCGCGCTACATGAATTCACGGAAAACGCCTACCTGAACTACTCCATGTACGTCATCATGGACAGGGCATTGCCGTTTATCGGGGATGGCCTGAAGCCCGTTCAGCGTCGCATCGTCTATGCGATGTCCGAGCTGGGGCTGAACGCCACCGCCAAGTTCAAGAAATCCGCCCGTACCGTCGGTGACGTACTGGGTAAATACCATCCGCACGGCGACAGCGCCTGCTATGAAGCGATGGTGCTGATGGCCCAGCCGTTCTCTTATCGTTACCCGCTTGTGGACGGTCAGGGGAACTGGGGGGCTCCGGACGATCCGAAATCCTTCGCGGCGATGCGTTATACCGAATCTCGCCTGTCTAAATATGCCGAAGTGCTGCTGGGCGAACTCGGCCAGGGGACGGTGGACTGGGTGCCAAACTTCGACGGCACGCTGCAGGAGCCGAAAATGCTGCCTGCGCGTCTGCCGAATATCCTGCTGAACGGCACCACCGGTATCGCGGTCGGTATGGCGACGGACATCCCGCCACACAACCTGCGTGAAGTGGCGAAAGCCGCCATCACCCTGATTGAACAGCCGAAAACCTCGCTGGACGAGCTGCTGGATATCGTTCAGGGGCCGGACTTCCCGACCGAAGCTGAGATCATCACCTCGCGTGCGGAAATCCGCAAAATCTACCAGAACGGCCGTGGCTCCGTGCGCATGCGCGCGGTGTGGACCAAAGAGGACGGCGCCGTGGTGATCACCGCGCTGCCGCATCAGGTCTCTGGCGCCAAGGTGCTGGAGCAGATCGCCTCCCAGATGCGCAATAAAAAGCTGCCGATGGTGGACGACCTGCGCGATGAATCCGACCACGAAAACCCAACCCGTCTGGTGATCGTGCCGCGCTCTAACCGCGTGGACATGGAGCAGGTGATGAACCACCTGTTCGCCACCACCGACCTGGAAAAAAGCTACCGCATCAACCTGAACATGATCGGTCTGGACGGACGCCCGGCGGTGAAAAACCTGCTGGAGATCCTCTCCGAATGGCTGACCTTCCGTCGCGATACGGTGCGCCGTCGTCTGAACCACCGTCTGGAGAAAGTGCTTAAGCGCCTGCATATCCTCGAAGGTTTGCTGGTCGCGTTCCTCAATATCGATGAAGTCATTGAGATCATCCGTACCGAGGACGAGCCGAAGCCCGCGTTAATGTCGCGCTTTGGTATCAGTGAAACCCAGGCTGAAGCGATCCTCGAACTGAAGCTGCGCCATCTCGCTAAGCTGGAAGAGATGAAGATCCGCGGTGAGCAGAACGAGCTGGAAAAAGAGCGCGATCAGCTGCAGGCGATCCTCGCGTCCGAACGCAAAATGAACACCCTGCTGAAGAAAGAGTTGCAGGCCGATGCCGATGCCTTCGGCGACGACCGCCGTTCTCCGCTGCATGAGCGCGAAGAAGCGAAGGCGATGAACGAGCATGACATGCAGCCTTCAGAGCCGGTCACCATCGTCCTGTCCCAGAGCGGCTGGGTGCGTAGCGCCAAAGGCCATGATATCGATGCGCCGGGGCTGAGCTACAAAGCGGGCGACAGCTTCAAGGCGGCCGTGAAAGGCAAGAGCAACCAGCCGGTGGCGTTTATTGACTCCACGGGCCGCAGTTACGCCATCGATCCGATCACGCTGCCTTCCGCGCGTGGTCAGGGCGAACCGCTGACCGGCAAGCTGACGCTGCCGCCGGGGGCGACGGTTGACCACATGCTGATGGAAGCCGACGACCAGAAACTGCTGTTGGCCTCTGATGCGGGTTACGGCTTTATCTGTACCTTTAACGATCTCGTGTCACGTAACCGTGCCGGTAAAGCCATGATCAGCCTGCCGGATAACGCACACGTTATGCCGCCGCTGGTGGTTGAGAACGAGAGCGACATGCTGCTGGCCATCACGTCTGCCGGGCGCATGCTGATGTTCCCGGTCAGCGACCTGCCGGAGTTGTCGAAAGGTAAGGGCAATAAGATCATCAACATCCCGTCGGCGGAAGCCGCGAAAGGTGAAGATGGCCTGGCGCATCTCTTCATTCTGCCGCCGCAGAGCACGCTGACCATTCATGTCGGCAAGCGTAAAATCAAGCTGCGTCCGGAAGAGTTGCAGAAGGTGGTGGGCGAGCGCGGACGCCGCGGTTCGCTGATGCGCGGCCTGCAGCGTATCGACCGCGTGGAGATCGATTCTCCTGCACGCAGCAGCACGGGCGACAGCGAAGAGTAACGCGTTTCGATCCCCCTCTGTTCCGGAGGGGGATATCCAATAAAATTTCCCGTAAAACCGTTGTTAATTCGTGCGTTGCGATTAACAATACGCGCTCGTAATAAAGTCCTTACCTGGCCACAGGTGAAGTATAATTGTCAGCTGTCAGGGCTTCAGAGGTCGCTATGCTATACATTGTTCGTCTTATTCTTACCGTTATCTATTGCATTCTGGTCTGTGTTTTCGGCTGCATCTATTGCCTGTTCAGCCCGCGTAACCCGAAGCATGTCGCCACCTTCGGCCACATGTTTGGTCGTCTTGCGCCGCTGTTTGGCCTGAAGGTTGAAAAGCGTCTGCCGGAAGGGGCGGAGAATTTCGGTAACGCCATCTATATCGCAAACCATCAAAATAATTACGATATGGTGACTGCCTCTAACATCGTGCTGCCGCCGACCGTGACGGTGGGTAAGAAGAGCCTGCTGTGGATCCCCTTTTTCGGCCAGCTCTACTGGCTGACGGGTAACCTGCTGATTGACCGTAATAACCGCGCAAAAGCGCACGGTACCATTGCGGAAGTGGTGAACCACTTCAAAAAGCGCCGCATTTCTATCTGGATGTTCCCGGAAGGCACGCGCAGCCGCGGTCGCGGTCTGCTGCCGTTTAAAACCGGGGCGTTTCATGCCGCAATTGCGGCGGGCGTTCCAATTATTCCCGTGTGTGTTTCCAATACATCGAATAAGATTAATCTTAACCGCCTGAATAACGGGCTGGTGATTGTCGAGATGCTGCCGCCGGTCGATACCAGCAAATACGGTAAAGATCAGGTCCGCGAGCTGGCAGCGCACTGCCGTGAACTGATGGTTCAGCATATTGCTCAGCTCGACAAAGAAGTCGCAGAGAGAGAAGCCGCCGGGAAGATCTAATCCGGCGTTAAAAGGGAAAACGAATTCCCGCGTTGTTAGTCGTTTCAGATGGAGCTTATATGTCACTCAGTCGGCGTCAGTTTATTCAGGCTTCAGGGATCGCCCTTTGTGCGGGTGCGATGCCGCTGACAGCCAGCGCCGCCGGGCAGCAACAGCCGCTGCCCATTCCGCCGTTGATTGAATCCCGTCGCGGGCAGCCGCTATTCCTGACGCTACAGCGAAGCCACTGGTCGTTTACCCAGGGAACCCGCGCGCCAGTCTGGGGCATTAACGGGCGCTACCTTGGGCCGACCATCCGCGTGTGGAATGGCGATGACGTAAAGCTCATCTACAGCAACCGCACGCCTGAAAATGTGGCGATGACCATCAGCGGGTTGCAGGTTCCCGGCCCGTTGATTGGCGGGGCCGCGCGCATGATGTCGCCTAACGCCGACTGGGCTCCCGTACTGCCGATCCGTCAGAGCGCGGCGACGCTGTGGTATCACGCTAATACCCCTAACCGCACTGCCCAGCAGGTTTATAACGGCCTGGCCGGGATGTGGCTGATAGAAGACGAGGTCAGTAAATCTCTGCCCATTCCAAACCACTACGGCGTGGATGATTTCCCGGTCATTATCCAGGACAAGCGTCTGGATAACTTTGGCACACCGGAATACAGCGAGCCGGGTAGCGGTGGCTTTGTTGGCGACACGCTGCTGGTCAACGGCGCGCAAAGTCCGTATGTCGAAGTCTCGCGCGGCTGGGTTCGCCTGCGTCTGCTGAACGCCTCTAACTCGCGCCGCTATCTGTTGCAGATGAGCGATGGCCGCCCGCTGCACGTGATCTCCGGCGACCAGGGCTTTTTACCGGCGCCGGTGTCCGTTAAACAGCTGGCGCTTGCCCCGGGTGAACGCCGTGAAATCCTCGTGGATATGACCAACGGCGATGAAGTCTCGGTGACCTGCGGCGAAGCGGCGAGCATTGTGGATCGCATTCGTGGCTTCTTTGAGCCGTCGAGCATTCTGGTCTCCACGCTGGTGCTGACCCTGCGCCCAACCGGTCTCCTGCCGCTGGTGACCGACAGCCTGCCCATGCGCCTGCTGCCGCAGGAGATCATGAGCGGTTCGCCGGTGCGCAGCCGTGATATCAGCCTCGGCGACGACCCGGGCATCAACGGCGCGCTGTGGGACGTTAACCGTATCGACATTACCGCGCAGCAGGGCACCTGGGAGCGCTGGACCGTTCGCTCCGACATGCCGCAGTCGTTCCATATTGAAGGTGTGTCATTCCTGATCCGCAACGTGAACGGCGCGATGCCGTTCCCGGAAGACAGGGGCTGGAAAGACACCGTCTGGGTGGATGGTCAGGTTGAACTGCTTGTCTACTACGGCCAGCCTTCCTGGCCGCACTTCCCGTTCCTGTTCCACAGCCAGACGCTGGAGATGATGGACAGGGGCTCCGTAGGGCAAATGCTGGTTAACCCGGCGCCGTAAGCACAGCATTCCCGGTGCGCCGGGAATGCGTTATGCCCGCCAGAAAAAGCGCGAGCACAGGATCAACACCGGATAAATTTCCAGACGTCCTAAGATCATCGCCGCGCACATCAACAGCTTGGCCTCTTCCTTTAACGTCCCGAAGGTTGATGCCGTTTCGCCAAAGCCCAGCCCCATATTGTTGATACAGGCAGCCACCGTCGCAAATGATGTAAAGAGGTCATAGCCCATCAGATTGAGCGCCCAGACGAAAAAGCCTGTGATCATCACGTAGAGAAAGAAGAAGCTCCATACCGAACGCAGGACGCGCTCATTCACCACGCTGTTGCCAACCTTGATGGTCAGCAGCGCCCGCGGATGCGCCAGCTGATTCATCTCCTGAATGCTCTGCTTGAACATCATCAGAAACCGCAGGGCCTTAATCCCACCGCAGGTCGAACCCACGCAGCCACCAAAAAAGCTGGCGCTCAGCAGCAGGAATATGGTGTGGGCAGGCCAGTGGGCGTAATCGGCCGTTGAAAGGCCGTTATCGGTCATCATTGAGCTTGCCAGGAAGAAGGCGTGCACCAGGCTGTCGAGAGGGTTATACATTCCCGCGTGCCAGACCTGCCAGGCGGTAATGGCGATAAGCACCGCGGCAGCGGCCAGAAAGAATCTCACCTCCGGGCTGCGGCGAATCGGCTTCAGCGTGCGTCTGACAAGGGCGACATACCAGAGGGTAAAGTTAAACGCCGAAAGCAGCGAAAAGGTGCCGGCGACAAGCTCAATCGCGTGGCTGTCATAAAAACCGATGCTCTCGCTGCGGGTTGAAAAGCCGCCCAGGGATACGGTGGAGAGCCCGTGACAAACGGCATCAAAAAAGGGCATCCCCGCCAGCCAGTACGCCAGCGTGCAGGTTATGCCCAGCGCCAGATAGGTGACCCACAGGGTGCGTGCGGTATCGGCGAGCCGGGGCGTCAGACGCTCCTCTTTAAACGGGCCGGGCATTTCTGACTGGTACAGCTTCATGCCACCGATGCCCAGCAGCGGCAGGACCGCGACGGCCAGCACGATGACGCCCAGCCCGCCAATGAAATTGAGCTGCGCGCGATAATAGAGGTACGATTTGGGCAGGGCGCTGACGTCGCCGATCACCGTTGCGCCCGTGGTGGTGATCCCGGAAACGCCTTCAAAAAGTGCGTCAGCAAAGGAGAGTTGCAGGCCATCGTCCATCCAGAGCGGCATGGCGCTGATTAATGAGAACAGCAGCCAGAACAGGACGATAATCACGAATCCGTCGCGGGTGCGTAGCTGTATACCGGCGTGACGGGTTGCCCGCCAGGCCAGGCCGC
The DNA here is from genome assembly GCF_057320385.1 of Enterobacter cloacae complex sp. 394F7. Classification (NCBI taxonomy): domain Bacteria; kingdom Pseudomonadati; phylum Pseudomonadota; class Gammaproteobacteria; order Enterobacterales; family Enterobacteriaceae; genus Enterobacter; species Enterobacter cloacae complex sp. 394F7. The sequence continues at coordinate 160,120 of NZ_JBXWCS010000006.1, forward strand.
CGAGGCTGAAAAAAGTCAAAAAGGTGGTCAAAAAAGCAAAATAGGTTCGCTCTTTATTCAGCAGAGCGATAACCATCGGCGGCAGCATAGACAGGCTGTACAGAAGAACCAGAAACCCGCAGAGATGAAGCACAACCCGCAGCTGGGAGACATGTAACGAATCGTTGAACTTCACAACAGAACTCCGCGCAAGAACCTGTTCCGGGGGAAAATCACCGGAAGTTAGAGTGAATATTATGAGCCAAAATAATCAGGGCGCTGTATTTTAACGACTTCTGTGAATATCTGTCTGCCTCTTGCATCCTTTTCTTCAAATCTGGCGGATGAACAGCGTATAATCCGGCTCCTTTTGTCTATTTTTTCTTCGGAAGCATTATGAGCGCAATTTCCCTGATCCAGCCGGATCGTGACCTTTTCTCGTGGCCCCAGTACTGGGCGGCCTGCTTTGGATCGGCGCCGTTCCTGCCGATGTCCCGGGAAGAGATGGACCAACTGGGCTGGGATAGCTGCGATATCATTCTGGTCACGGGCGATGCCTACGTTGACCACCCGAGCTTTGGTATGGCCATCTGCGGCCGCATGCTTGAAGCGCAGGGCTTCCGCGTGGGGATCATCTCCCAGCCAGACTGGAACAGCAAAGACGACTTTATGCGTCTGGGTAAACCGAACCTGTTCTTCGGCGTGACCGCCGGTAACATGGACTCGATGATCAACCGCTATACCGCCGACCGTAAGCTGCGCCATGACGATGCGTACACACCGGATAACGTGGCGGGCAAACGCCCTGACCGCGCCACGCTGGTCTACACCCAGCGCTGTAAAGAAGCCTGGAAAGATGTGCCGGTGATCCTGGGCGGCATCGAGGCGAGCCTGCGTCGTACCGCGCACTATGATTACTGGTCTGATACCGTGCGCCGCTCGGTGCTGGTGGACTCCAAAGCCGACATGCTGATTTACGGTAACGGCGAGCGCCCACTGGTAGAAGTGGCGCACCGTCTGTCGCAGGGCGAGCCGGTGAGCAGCATCCGCGACGTGCGCAACACCGCCATCATGGTGAAAGAAGCGCTGCCGGGCTGGCGCGGGGTGGATTCCCGCATCATCGATATGCCGGGCAAAATCGATCCTATCCCGCACCCGTATGGCGAAGATCTGCCGTGCGCGGATAACAAACCGGTTGAGCCAAAGAAAGCGGAAGCGAAGGCAATCGTCGTGCAGCCGCCGCGTCCGAAACCGTGGGAAAAGACCTATGTGCTGCTGCCGTCCTACGAGAAGGTGAAAGCCGATAAGGTGCTCTATGCCCATGCGTCCCGTATTCTGCACCATGAAACCAACCCCGGCTGTGCGCGTGCGTTGATGCAGAAGCACGGCGAGCGTTTTATCTGGATCAACCCACCGGCGATCCCGCTCTCCACCGAAGAGATGGACAGCGTCTTTGCGCTGCCGTACAAACGCGTGCCGCACCCGGCGTACGGCAACGCCCGTATCCCTGCGTATGAGATGATCCGCTTCTCGATCAACATCATGCGCGGCTGCTTCGGCGGCTGTTCCTTCTGCTCCATTACCGAGCACGAGGGGCGCATTATTCAGAGCCGTTCTGAAGATTCGATCATCAACGAGATCGAAGCCATTCGCGATACCGTGCCTGGCTTTACCGGGGTGATCTCCGACCTCGGCGGCCCAACGGCCAATATGTACATGCTGCGCTGTAAATCGCCGCGCGCGGAGCAAACCTGCCGCCGTCTCTCCTGTGTCTATCCAAGCATTTGCGAACATATGGACACCAACCACGAGCCGACGATCAACCTCTATCGCCGCGCGCGTGATCTGAAGGGCATCAAGAAAATCCTGATTGCCTCCGGGGTACGTTACGACATCGCTGTGGAAGATCCGCGTTACATCAAAGAGCTGGCGTCGCACCACGTCGGTGGCTATCTGAAGATTGCGCCGGAGCACACCGAAGAAGGCCCGCTGTCAAAAATGATGAAGCCGGGGATGGGCAGCTACGATCGCTTTAAACAGCTGTTCGATACCTACTCAAAGCAGGCAGGGAAAGAGCAGTACCTGATACCGTACTTCATCTCCGCCCACCCGGGTACGCGCGATGAAGACATGGTGAACCTGGCGCTGTGGCTGAAACAGCGTCGCTTCCGTCTGGATCAGGTGCAGAACTTCTATCCGTCACCGCTCGCCAACTCCACAACCATGTACTACACCGGCAAAAACCCGCTGAGTAAAATTGGTTACAAGAGTGAAGACGTGGTGGTGCCGAAAGGGGATAAACAGCGTCGTCTGCACAAAGCGCTGCTGCGCTACCACGATCCGGCTAACTGGCCGCTGATCCGCCAGGCGCTGGAAGAGATGGGGAAAAAGCATCTGATTGGCTCGCGTCGCGACTGTCTGGTGCCGGCACCAACGCTGGATGAGATGCGCGAAGCGCGTCGCCAGAACCGCCATACGCGCCCGGCGCTGACCAAGCATACGCCGATTGTGCATCAGCGTTCGAACGGTAGCGCGGGAACGAAAAAGAATGTGAAACGTAAGAGCGGCTAGTCTCATTGCCCGGTGGCGCTTCGCTTACCGGGCCTACAACTCAGATCGTAGGCCGGGTAAGGCGCAGCCGCCACCCGGCTTTTTACTACCCGCCAAACTGATCCGGATCGGGCCCTAAACGCTTGCCCTGATCCAGTTTCGCAATCTCGCCCAGCTCATCTTTATCCAGGCGGAAATCCCAGACGTCGAAGTTCTCGGCGATGCGCGATGGCGTGACCGATTTCGGGATCACCACCAGGCCGTTGTCCAGGTGCCAGCGAATGACAATCTGCGCCGGGGTTTTGCCATATTTATCCGCCAGATCGCGGATAATTTTCTGGTCGAACACCCCTTCACCGCCCTGAGCCAGCGGGCTCCAGGATTCGGTCTGGATTTTGTGTGTGGCGTTCCAGGCGTGAAGCTGGCGCTGCTGCATCAGCGGGTGCAGTTCAATCTGATTAATCACCGGCACAACGCCCGTTTCGTCAATCAGACGCTGCAGGTGATGAACCTGGAAGTTACAGACGCCGATGCTTTTCACCAGCCCCTCTTTTTGCAGTTCAATCATCCCTTTCCAGGCATCAACATAATGGTCGATAGCCGGAACCGGCCAGTGCATCAGATACAGATCGACGAAATCGAGCTGGAGTTTCTCCAGGCTCTCCTGTAGCGCTTCGCGCGGGCGCTTTTGGTCGTCGTTCCACAGTTTGGTGGTGATAAAAAGGTCGTCGCGGGACATACCGGCGCTGGCCAGTGCTTTCCCCACGCCGTCCTCGTTTTTGTAGGCGGCGGCGGTATCAATGGACCGATAGCCGACTTCCAGTGCTTTATGAATGGCGGAGACGACCTCGTCGTTACCGGCTTTCCATACACCTAGCCCCAACTGGGGCATCACGTTGCCGTCCTGCAGCTTGATTACGGTTTGGTTTGCCATTTTTCCTCCTTCAGGTACGCATCGCCGGAGGGGGACTCCGGCGATGGGGTGTGCATTAAGTCTGGACGAAATGTCAAAAAACGAAAGGCAGGATGCCAAAAACGCTTAGCGCGCCGCCTCGTAGATACGACGGCTAACGTCCAGCGTAATGTCGCCGTGTTCGCCCAGCTGAGTCATGCCGTGTTCTTCAAGTTTAGCCAGCAGGGCAGGGATAGAGCTGCCATCCAGACCATAGCCGGACAGACGCGTCGGCACGCCCAGGCCTTCAAAGAAGTTGCGGGTCGCTTCGATTGCCGCATCGATACGCGCGTCGTCAGAACCTTCGGTGATGTTCCAGACGCGTTCCGCGTACTGCAGCAGTTTGGCACGTTTGGTATCACGTTTTTCGTTCCACAGGGCTGGCAGAACCACCGCCAGCGTCTGGGCGTGATCCAGACCGTGCATCGCCGTCAGTTCATGGCCCAGCATGTGGGTTGCCCAGTCCTGCGGCACGCCTGCGCCAATCAGGCCGTTCAGGGCCTGCGTTGCAGCCCACATCACATTGGCACGCACGTCGTAGTTTTCTGGCTCTTTCAGCGCCTTCGGACCCTCTTCGACCAGCGTCAGCAGAATGCCTTCCGCAAAACGATCCTGAATTTTGGCATCCACCGGATAAGTCACGTACTGCTCAACGGTGTGAACAAAGGCGTCGACCACGCCGTTCGCGACCTGACGCGCGGGCAGGGTGTAGGTGTACACCGGATCGAGGATCGCGAATACGGGCTGAACGTGCTCGTTCATAAAGGCCTGTTTGTCTCCGGTGGTTTTACGGGAGATCACCGCGCCTTTGTTGGATTCAGAACCGGTGGCTGGCAGGGTCAGCACGGAGCCCATCGGGATCGCGCTTTTAATGTCGCTGCCGCGGGTTTCCAGGATATGCCATGGGTCGATACCGTCGGCGTAGTGTGCTGCCGCGGCGATGAACTTCGTGCCGTCCAGCACGGAACCCCCGCCGACAGCCAGCAGGAAGGTGATGTTTTCTTCGCGGGCGATTTTCACCGCGTTCATCAGCGTTTCATAAGAAGGGTTTGGCTCGATACCGCCAAACTCGCGCACGTCCAGACCTTCCAGTGCGCTGTAAACCTGATCCAGCACGCCGGTTTTTTTCACGCTGCCGCCACCGTAGGTGATCAGCACGCGGGCGTCAGCGGGGATCTGTGCACGCAGATCGGCGATAGCGCCTTTACCAAACAGGATGCGGGTTGGGGTGTGGAGATTAAAATTATTCATGGCTCGTTCCCTATCGTGGGTGAAAAATCGTGGCGGCGCGGATGGCTACCTGATGCTGCACATTGTGGCTGCCCGGGGATATCCTCTCAATGCACATTCCTGCCGATGTCTTGCCCATTTCTACAGAGCACTGGAGAAACGTCAGGAAAATGCGCAGACTGTGAGGGTCGCAAACCGTACCCGGAGTAACGCTAAATGAACCGTGAAGCCATCTGTCTTCAGCTCACTTCGCAGATTAAGAGACTGATTGATAAGCAAAATAACCCAGGCGAACTGCTGCCGGATATTCGCCTGCTCTACGGGACGCAGCCGGGAAAGCGGACGCCGGTGATGTATCAGCCGGGCATCGTTTTTCTCTTTTCCGGCCATAAAATTGGTTATATCAATGAACGCGTGTTCCGTTATGACACCAATGAATATCTGCTGCTGACAGTACCTTTACCCTTCGAATGTGAAACCTTCGCGACAGAGGAGGTACCGCTGGCGGGGATCCGCGTAAATGTCGATATTCTTCAGCTTCAGGAGCTGCTGATGGACATTGGCGAAGACGAGCTTTTCCAGCCGTCGATGGCGGCGAGCGGCATTAACTCAGCCACGCTGTCAGAGGAGATCCTCTGTGCCATTGAGCGTCTGCTGGACGTGATGGAGAGGCCGCTGGATGCGCGTATTCTGGGTAAGCAAATCATCCGCGAAATTCTCTATCATGTGCTGCTGGGGCCGGGTGGCGGGGCACTACTGGCGCTGGTCAGTCGGCAGACCCACTTCAGCCTGATAAGCCGCGTGCTCAAGCGCATCGAAAGCCAGTACACGGAAAACCTCAGCGTTGACCAGCTGGCGGCGGAAGCGAACATGAGCGTCTCGGCGTTTCACCACAACTTTAAGTCAGTGACCAGCACCTCGCCGCTGCAATACCTTAAAACCTACCGTCTGCATAAGGCGCGGATGCTGATGATCCACGACGGCATGAAGGCCAGCGCGGCGGCGATGCGGGTCGGATATGAGAGTGCGTCGCAGTTTAGTCGGGAGTTTAAGCGCTACTTCGGCGTCACGCCGGGGGAAGATGCGTCACGCATCCGAACCATGCAGGGAGTCTGACGGCAAACGTAGGCCGGGTAAGCGATAGCGCCACCCGGCTTTTATTTATGCACTGCAGTACTTCTTCTTAATCACCACCGCAATCGTTCCCACCAGTCCAGCCACCAGCAGGAACATCGGCAGCACCATCAGGAAGGTCATTACCTGGTCTTCATGGTGCTTCACAAACGGGATCATGTTCAGCGCGTAGCCGAGAGTGGTAACGACACCCACCCATAACAACGCGCTCAGCCAGTTGAAGAACTGGAAGCGGCGGTTCGACAGGCCGGAAATGCCTGCCATGGTGGGCAGCAGGGTGCGAACAAAGGCCAGAAAACGCCCGGCCAGCAAGGCCAGCAGGCCATGCCTGTCAAACATGCAGGTCGCACGCTGATGGTATTTATGCGGTAGCTGCGCCAGCCAGCCCTTCACGACGCGCGTGTTGCCGAGCCAGCGGCCCTGCAGATAGCTCAGCCAGCAGCCCAGGCTTGCCGCGGAGGTGAGGATCACCATGGTCGGCGTGAAGTCCATGACACCTTTACCGATTAACGCCCCCGCAAGCAAAAGGAGGCTATCACCGGGTAAAAATGAGGCTGGCAGTAATCCATTTTCCAGAAACAGGGTCGCGAACATCACGAAATAGACGATACCTACAACGTGAGGATCGGTCAGTGCGGCGAAGTCGTGTTGCCAGAGCGCCGCGATAATATCTTGAATAACAGCCATGGACTTTCCTGTGGAACAACAGATATAGCACTATTGTACTCCCTTATTTGCCCGATGGGGTTGATCGCGGGCGCAACTAATGCAGACTTTTCTGGTGGCGGTGTCCACAAAAGCATCCATGGAGTACATGTTTGCCAGCACTCTACACGATACGCGCAAACCCTGCTGCTAAATCGGCAATTAAATCGTCCGCGTTTTCTAAACCGATATGCAGGCGAATCAGGGTGCCGCTGAAGTCCACTTCACCGCCAGGGCGCAGGGCCGCAATCTGCTCCGGCTGATTTGGCAGGATCAGGGATTCAAACCCGCCCCAGGAGTAGGCCATGCTGAAGAGGGTAAAATTATCCAGATAGCTTGCCAGCTCGTCATTATTCAGCCGTTTTTTTAGAACGAATGAGAACAAACCGCTGCTGCCCGTAAAGTCTCGTTGCCAGAATTCATGCCCTTTACTGCCCGGCAGTGCCGGATGGTTAACGCGCTCAACCTGCGGGTGCTGCGCCAGCCACTCAGCTATCTTCAGGCTGCTTTCGTGATGCTGACGCAGGCGCACCCCCAGCGTGCGAATGCCGCGGCTGGTCATGTAGGCGGTATCGGCATCGACCATCTGCCCCATCAGGTAGGCATTTTCCCGCAGCTGATCCCAGCAGCGGGCGTTAGAAACGGCCGTGCCGATCATGCCGTCTGAGTGGCCAATCAGATATTTGGTCGCCGCCTGAATGGAGATATCAATGTCGAATTCCAGCGCTTTAAACAGCACGCCTGCCGCCCAGGTGTTGTCGATCATGATAATCGCCTCTGGCGCTTTGCTGCGCACGGCTTTCACGATGACCGGCACGTCGTGTACTTCCATGGTGATCGAACCCGGAGATTCCAGGAACACAATGCGCGTGTTGGGCTGAATAAGCTCTGAGATGCCTTCGCCAATCAGCGGATCGAACCAGCCCGTGGTTACGCCGAGTCGGGAGAGGATTTTGGTGCAGAAATCCTGACTCGGTTCATAGGCGGTGTTGGTCATCAGAATATGGTCGCCTTGTTCCACGAACGCCAGAATGGTGTTGGCGACTGCCGCCGCACCGCACGGAAACAGCGCGCAGCCTGCGCCGCCTTCCAGCTCGCACATGGCTTCCTGCAGTGAGAAGTGGGTTAGCGTGCCACGACGTCCGTAAAACAGCCCGCCTTTGGCGCGGTTACGCGTGGCGATTTTTTTGTCCTCTACGGTATCAAACACCAGCGAGGAGGCCCGTTGGATCACGCTGTTCACCGAACCCTGAGTATATTTCTTGCTGCGCCCGGCCTGTACCAGCGTGGTATCAAGATGCTTCTTGGTCATGTTCGCTAACCCTGTTTTTATACGTCTGGACGTCCAGACTACCACGAATGTGAAAATCTGCACCCGGATGCTTATCGAATAAGCAGAAAATATTAGCAAAAAACCGCATAAGAAATTTTTACTGCGTAAGCGCAAGGAATATGAGCGAAAATTGCGGCACTATGTAAATAGTAATGAGAACGACTATCAATTCGACGATGTTTTGATATTATTACGTTCAGATTTTGTGATTTGCGTCCTGGAGATACAGAGTGGGTAATAATTTGATGCAGACGGATCTCTCCGTTTGGGGCATGTATCATCATGCTGACATCGTGGTTAAGATTGTGATGATCGGCCTGATTCTGGCGTCCGTGATCACGTGGGCTATCTTCTTTGGCAAGAGCGCCGAGCTGATTTCTCAGAAGCGCCGCCTCAAGCGTGAGCAACAGCAGCTGGCTGCAGCCCGCTCTCTGGATCAGGCGTCTGATATGACCTCATCCTTCCACGCGAAAAGCCTGACCACCCTGTTAGTTAACGAAGCGCAAAACGAGCTGGAACTCTCCGCAGGCAGTGAAGATAACGAAGGTATTAAAGAACGTACCGGCTTCCGTCTGGAGCGTCGCGTCGCCGCCGTGGGCCGTCATATGGGCCGGGGCAATGGATATCTGGCGACCATCGGGGCCATCTCGCCGTTCGTGGGGCTGTTCGGTACGGTCTGGGGCATCATGAACAGCTTTATCGGGATTGCGCAAACCCAAACGACGAACCTGGCGGTAGTTGCACCGGGTATCGCCGAAGCGCTGCTGGCGACCGCTATCGGTCTGGTTGCGGCGATCCCTGCGGTGGTTATCTATAACGTCTTCGCGCGCATGATTGGCAGCTATAAAGCCACCCTCGGTGATGTCGCCGCACAGGTTCTGCTGCTGCAAAGCCGCGATCTTGATCTGAATGCCAGTGCCGCTAAACCGGTGCACGCGGCGTCCAAACTGCGCGTAGGTTAATGAATTATGGCAATGCGTCTTAATGAAAATCTGGACGATAACGGCGAAATGCATGAAATCAACGTGACGCCGTTTATCGACGTTATGCTGGTTCTGCTGATTATCTTCATGGTTGCTGCGCCGCTGGCGACGGTCGACGTGAAGGTAAACCTGCCGGCCTCGTCCAGCCAGCCGCAGCCGCGCCCGGAAAAGCCCATCTATCTGTCGGTGAAAGCAGATAAATCGATGTTCCTCGGCAACGACCCGGTGACGGCTGACTCTGTCATCCCGGCGCTGGATCAGCTCACTGGCGGTAAGAAAGACACGACGGTCTTCTTCCGTGCGGATAAAACCGTTGATTACGAGACCATGATGAAGGTCATGGATACGCTGCATCAGGCGGGTTATCTGAAGATTGGGCTGGTCGGCGAAGAGAAAGCGGCCGCGAAATAACGAAGAAGCTGGCGAAAGCCGGCTTTTTTTATCCCTGTCGGGTTATTCGTGTTTGTTATCCGTCGACGCGGGAGAGAGGGCTGCCAGCGCGTCCTCGTCAAGCGCGACGCTGGTGACGTTTGAGGTACGATACTCGCCGTCAGACAGTTTGCGCGTCAGGCGCAGGGTCGCGGTTTCTCTGGCCAGCAGATACTGATAATTGGCCTCCAGACGCCCCAGAAGCTTCTCTTTCAGCTCGGGCCGTTGTTCGATGATGGCATTCATCACGGCGCCGTAAATCTCTTCCTTGACCTGTAAGGGATAAATCTCGCGGCGGTTCTGCCATTTCAGGCGCACCAGCGTCGCCGGAATGGAAACCAGATCCTGGGTAATACGCGTCATCTCGGCGTTTTTGGTGTTACGCAAAGCCTCGAGATTTTGCTTTAAGATAAATTCGTCACTTTTTTTCTCATCTAAAGTCAAATAAACATCGTTATCTTTAACGTCTTTCACATTAATCTTCCCCCAGGTTATAAAAAATAGGGTTGTTTTTTTCTCGCGTAATTAGATTAAGCCAAATTTCATTGCCCGCTTCATTTATTTCTTTGGTCTTTTCGGCCATTATTTGACTTAGTTTCTGGGCATCTATTTCGCCTTCTGCCTGCAGGTCATTCAACAGGTGGACAAAGGCTTCAATTTTGATGGCGCGAAATAACCGATCCTTTATATGACGATCGTGCTCTTCCAGCAACATATTACGGGATTTGCCGCTACGGGAAACACCAATTAATATGTCTGGTTCAAAATCAGCGAGCTTTCTTTTTCCCTGAGTGAAATTAGCCTCTTTTTCTGCTTCCGTCGGTTGCTGTTCCACAGGCGTGATGTGGTACTTAGCCGGGACGAGATAGTCGGGCAACATTTTTTAATTTCCTTTAATTTCAACAAGGTGGGGAAGATAAAGGCGTGAGATTCGTTGACAATATCATGAGGCAATTTTAAAATCAAAAAAAATGGAGCCAACCCATGAACAGCATCTTTTTTACGGTCATTACATTACTATTACTGACCGCTGGTGTTCTTTTATTGATGCAGGAGTTCAATAAAACGAAAGAGTCGAAAGACACCAGTGAAACCCCACAGCCTGAACTGATGACTAAAGAGGAAGGTGAAGACCATTTCTCTGTTTTGATGAACTCGGTGACGCCGGTTTGGTACTGGCGGGTGAACCATGAATATATCGACTTTTTGCACGCGACAATAAAGCGGATGAAAATGTCGGAAATTAATGACACGCCGGGCCTGTTTGAAGCGCAGCGTCGCTGCAGTGACCTGAATTCAGCGGTCTATAAATATTACGACAATATCAAAAAGCGCTGTCTGAATGGTGAGAAGGTCTCGTATTCCGATTTAGACGTATTAAACCTGCGTCAGTGCTTTCGCGAGTTCAGCCTGGAAGCCTATCCGGAGCTGGTGGTGCTGGTCTGGCCGGAGTATGCGCGCCCTGAGGTGGATCCTGACAACGTGTAATGGTTAGTTGTTGCAAACAGTTAGCGCCGTTGCGATATACTGAGTGCTGGTTTCGTTTGCAGACAGGACTTTATGGAACGCTTCTTTGAAAACGCTATGTACGCCTCGCGCTGGATACTGGCACCCGTCTATTTTGGCCTTTCGCTGGCGCTGATTGCGCTCACGATTAAGTTCTTCCAGGAAATCTTGCATGTTCTGCCGAACATCTTTTCCATTGCCGAAGCAGATTTGATTCTGGTTCTGCTGTCACTGGTGGATATGACGCTGGTGGGGGGCTTACTGGTGATGGTGATGTTCTCTGGCTATGAGAATTTTGTCTCCCAGCTTGATATCGACGCGCGTAAAGAAAAGCTGAGCTGGCTGGGCAAAATGGATGCCACGTCGCTGAAGAATAAAGTGGCCGCCTCGATTGTGGCGATCTCCTCTATTCACCTGTTACGCGTGTTCATGGACGCAAAGAATGTCCCGGACAACAAACTGATGTGGTATGTCATTATCCATCTCACGTTTGTGCTTTCGGCGTTTGTGATGGGGTATCTGGATAAGATCAGCAAGAAGTAATTTCCTTCTTAACCACCCTCTCCCTGTGGGAGAGGGCAACAGACCGCACTATTTATCCGACGACGCCTGCCACAGATTCAACTCTCCATCCGCAACATGCTTATCAATGCGTATCAGCTCCTCTTCGCTAAAGCGCAGGTTTTTCAGCGCCTGAACGTTCTCTTCCAGCTGTTCCGGGCGGCTCGCGCCAATCAGCACGGACGTTACGCGCTCATCTTTCAGCAGCCAGCTTAGCGCCATCTGCGCCATTGTCTGACCACGTGCCTGTGCCATCTCATTGAGCAAGCGCAGACTGTTCAGATTGGCTTCGGTCAGCATCTTCTGCGTCAGCCCGCGCACTTTATTCCCCTCGCGCTGCATCCGCGAACCTTCAGGAATACCGTTGAGGTATTTTCCGGTCAGCAACCCCTGCGCCAGTGGGGTAAACGCAATACAGCCAGTACCGTTTTGCTTTAGCGTCTCCAGCAGGCCGGTTTTATCCACCCAGCGATTAAGCAGGTTGTACGACGGCTGATGGATGAGCAGTGGAATTTTCCATTCGCGAAGCAGGTCAGCCATTTTCTGCGTGCGCGCCGTTGAATAGGACGAAATTCCGACATACAGCGCTTTACCGCTCTGCACCGCATGGGCCAGCGCGGCAGCGGTCTCTTCCATCGGCGTGTTCTCATCCACGCGATGGGAATAGAAAATATCCACATATTCCAGACCCATACGCTTCAGGCTCTGGTCGAGGCTGGCGAGCAGATATTTGCGCGAGCCGCCCGAGCCATACGGTCCCGGCCACATGTCGTAACCCGCTTTGGTGGAGATAATCAGCTCGTCGCGACAGGCGGCAAAATCCTCCCGCAGCAGGCGACCAAAGTTCTCTTCCGCGCTCCCCGCAGGCGGGCCGTAGTTATTGGCAAGATCGAAATGGGTGATACCGAGGTCGAAGGCTTTACGCAGTAGCGCACGCTGGGTGTCGAGCGGGTGAACATGGCCGAAGCTATGCCACAGGCCGAGCGACAGCGCAGGCAGGCGCAGCCCGCTTTTGCCACAGTAGCGGTACTGCATATTTTCATAACGGCCGGGGTTAGGGTGCCAGGACATGATGTCTCCTTTCTTATCGATGAATTTTTGAAACAGCGTTTTCATTCTTTGATTATCAAACCATAAATCTGCTCGTGAAGCGATGTCGCGGCGGGAAAGGCCTCTAAGCGTTAATCGGTGCTGTGGTACCTGTGAAGCCACGCTAACGAAAAATAGTTACAAAAGGTTATAATTTCCGCGGTTCCTGCCGATAACGAGAGTAGTACTCGCCTCTGGGCGAACTCACCCTCACGGCAAGGAACACTTATGAACATGCTCCGTAATTTCACGATCCGTTTCGTCATGCTGACGATCCTGGGGATCTTTTGTTTAATGTGGGCAGGCGTTGGACTCTACAGCACCTGGTCCCTCTCTCGCGTTTCGGATGGCAATGAAGTCGATCGCCAGCTGGTGAAACAGATGACCATACTCAGCCAGGGCAACGATCAGTATTTCCGCTTCGTTACCCGACTGAGCCGCGCGATGGAAGTCAAAGCCGCCGGCGGTACGCCGGATCTGGCCTCCGCCCAGCAGGCGCTGGATAACATGGGCAAAAAACTGGCCGAGATGAAAGCGATCTCTCCGGGTCCGATGGATGAACAGGTCTCCTCCCGGGTGATCGGCACCTGGCAGGCGCTGCTCGAGCAGGGCGTTACGCCACAAATGCAGCAGGCGAAGCTGGGCGCGCTGGATGGTTATCGCCAGCAGGCTAATAACGTCACGCCACAGCTGAGCCGTGCGTTTGGTGCGGCCGCTGAGGAGTTCAATAACGCCGCTGCGAAGACCCTCGACAGTACCCGCGTAGTGGTGGATGGCCTGACCAGCATGACCCGCACGGTGATTATTGCCGCCACCGTGATTGGTCTGCTGATCCTGCTCTTTAGCGACCGTTACCTGGTGGCGATGCTGGTGAAACCGCTGGACCGAATTCGTCAGCAGTTCCGCCAGATTGCGCAGGGCGATCTCAGCCAGCCCATTGAACCGTTTGGTCGTAACTGTGTGGGGCAGCTGGTGCCGTTGCTGAGTGCCATGCAGGACAGCCTGCGCGAGGCGGTCAGCACGATCCGCGCGGGCAGTGAAAATATCTGGCGCGGGGCGACCGAGATCTCCAGCGGTAACAACGATCTCTCCTCCCGTACCGAAGAGCAGGCTGCCGCGCTGGAAGAGACAGCAGCCAGCATGGAGCAACTCACTGCCACCGTGAAGCTGAACGCCGAAAGCGCACGTCAGGCAAGCCAGCTGGCGGATGTGGCATCGACCACGGCCAGCCGCGGTGGCTCGCTGGTGGAGGAGGTGGTGACCACCATGAGCGGTATTTCCGACAGCTCGAAGAAAATTGCTGAAATCACCACCGTGATAAACAGTATCGCCTTCCAGACCAATATTCTGGCGCTCAACGCAGCAGTGGAAGCGGCGCGAGCGGGTGAGCAAGGCCGTGGCTTTGCCGTGGTGGCAGGTGAGGTGCGTAATCTGGCCAGCCGCAGCGCCAACGCGGCGAAAGAGATTGAAGGGCTGATTGCCGATTCCGTCGCTCGCGTCGAGCAGGGGGCTCAACTGGTGAACGACACGGGGACCACCATGGAAGCGATTCTGCGCGATGTAACGGAAGTGACCACCATCATGAAGCAGATTGCGTCAGCCTCTGAGGAGCAAAGCAAAGGCATTTCCCAGGTCGGGGTTGCCATTACGCAGATGGACGGTGTAACCCAGCAAAATGCCTCGCTGGTGGAGCAGGTCTCCGCCGCGGCAGCGGCACTTGAGCGGCAGACCGAAGAGCTTCAGCGTTCGGTGCAGAAGTTCCGTCTCACGGCATAACATGTAAAGGCCGCCTCGTGCGGCCTTTCACCGGATTGTTCTCAGGAATGTGGTGGCAAGTTTTCACTCAGTGGGCGACGGACAGGGGAATTTCAACGCTATTATTTGTTGTCAAAAATCGTTTCGGGAATATGCTTTCAAAAACCGATAAGCGAGGCAATAAATGGACACGTTGCTTTTACCCGGCCAGAACCCCCGTGCCTGGGCAGAAACTATGATCAACCTGGAGGCCAGGAAACTGGTTAATACGGCCAATACGGTAGCGGCTATGCATCTTCAGGATGGTTTTATCCGGATTCAGTTTGTAGATGAGATCAGGGCATTCATCATGGCTCAATTTGAGGCCGCACGCCGGGCAAAAACGGATGATGACTGTATGGCCTGTCTGCAGGCATTGCGTGCTGAGAATACCAGTCTGCTTGAACAGTCCCGTGCTCTTAAAACCGGCTATGCAAAACTCTATGCCGAGGTGAAGGTTGTCCGGGACGAGAACAAAATTGTGGGCTACATCATCTCAGCTGTTGACGTGGTGGTAGCAGGGGCGGCTATCTTTGGCGGGATCGTCATGATGTCCTCCATGACGCCGGTGGGCGTGGTGGCCGGTGCCGTGATTGTTGTTAACGGGCTTAACACTATTTCACGTGAGGCCGCACACAACCTCCTCGGTGATAAGCAAACGGAGGGAATTTTCGCTGACGGCTCGATGGAGGTCGCAGAATTCCTGGGCTTCAGCCGACAGCAAGGGCTGGGGACCTATAAGGCTGTCACGCTCTTCAGTGAAGTCTACGGCGCGTATGGTCTGAGGCTGAAACCCGAAGCACAACGGCTGTGGTACTGGACCAGGCCCGATTTCTTCAGGAAAGTATCTGATACGCCACGTCCCGCGATGGCGCTTAAAATTGCGGGATGGGGTGTTAAAGCCAAAGTGGCGCTTGATTTACTGACTATCGAGCCTGCCGGGAAATAGTCTTTTGCAGGCGGAATGCTTTCCAGCCCAGAACTGGTGGAAAGGTCACCCAGGCGATGATCAGGACAACAAGGGAACTCATGCCCCCGGAAAGAATGTGTGTCCGGCTGCCGATGATAAGGGTGACCAGCATAACCAGAACCAGCGCGACCGTGACCCATACCGAAACCCGGAAGCGCCGTGAGAGCGCATCGATGAGATGCTGCATTGTGCCTCCGGCTGCTGTGAGTCGGCCCTGTAAATTGTCTACTTCGCTTTTGCTGAAACCCGCCTCAAGCAGGTCTTTCTCACTGATAGCCATCACGTCCTCCCTAATCAGGCGAAAGTATACTGTATCAGACCAATAATCCCCAGGTGACCAGCGTAAGCAAAATAAAAGAAATTACGGAGAATGGACGCTGAAAACTTACCGAAGAAAGTTCAGTACATAAAGAAACCGCAAGCAGGGGGCTACCCGTAACGATTGCGGCAATACTTCCTGTTTCTCAATCGGAACCGAGAGAATATAAAAACCCAGCGTAATAGCTGGGTTTCTTTATCATATCGGTTTGAAATGCAGAACCACGGCGTTTATCAGTGCGTCGCTTCACCAATCAGCGCGCCTGAACCCGCACCGACAGCTGCACCTTTCAGCACGCTGTTGCCCGTCACGGCAGCGGCACCTGCACCAACAACAGCGCCTACGGCACCGCCTTTACGCGCGGCTTTACCTTTGTCACCGTTTTTGAACATCGCACCCGTGCCTGCACCCACGACCGCGCCGCCTACGGTGGATTTCAGATCTTTACCTGTGGCCGCCCCAATCGCCGCGCCTGCTACCGCACCGGCGGCGGTTTTATCCATCGCCATACCTGAGGTAGAAAAAAGAAGGATGCTGATCATCAGCGCTGTATTGATTGATTTCATAACAAATCCTTTGTGACTGCTGTCGGTTGAAACGTCGCTTCTCGCCGTCTGGCTGGAGAAAAACGTCCGCATAGTGCCAGTAATACCGGCCCAACCCTTAAGCTAATCATGCCCTGGGCAAGGATTTGCCTGGCCGGGCGGTTACCCGCCCGGCAGTGCATCACGCCTGACACTTATCTTCGGTTTTGGTCTCGAAGTCGCTCGCCGCGTGGCGTTCGTGGAGTTGCTCGTTAAGCTCACCGTTGGTGCGGTTCACAATCCGTCCGCGTTTCACGGCAGGGCGGTTCGCCACGTCTTTCGCCCAGCGCTGGACGTTGGTGTATTTCTCTGCATCCAGGAACTCGGCGGCGTTGTAGACGCTGCCCAGCGCCACGCAGCCAAACCACGGCCAGACCGCCATATCGGCGATGGTGTATTCTTCACCCGCCACGTAGCGGCCACGGGCGAGCTGTTTATCCAGCACGTCGAACAGGCGTTTGGCTTCCATCGTGAAGCGGTCAATCGCGTATTCGATCTTCACCGGCGCATAGTTGTAGAAATGGCCGAAACCGCCACCGAGGAACGGGGCCGCGCCCTGCAGCCAGAACAGCCAGTTCAGGGTTTCCGTGCGGCCAGCCGGATCTTTTGGCAGGAAATGACCGAACTTCTCTGCCAGATAGAGCAGAATGTTGCCGGATTCAAATACGCGCGTTGGCGGGGTGGTGGAGTGGTCACGAAGCGCCGGTATTTTCGAGTTCGGGTTCACCTCAACAAAGCCACTGGAGAACTGATCGCCTTCACCGATGCGGATCAGCCACGCGTCGTACTCCGCGCCCGTTACGCCCAGCGCCAGCAGCTCTTCGAGCATGATCGTCACTTTCTGGCCGTTCGGCGTGCCCAGGGAGTAAAGCTGCAGCGGGTGCGAACCGACGGGCAGATCTTTCTCATGCGTGGCACCAGAAACAGGACGGTTGATGTTGGCGAACGCCCCGCCGCCGTTCTTTTTCCATTCCCACACTTTGGGTGGCTGATAGGTATTTTCGTCTGACATGTTGGCCTGCCTTTTTTGTGATGTGTTGAGGCAGTGTAGCAGGAGATGAATAGACCGTTTAACGAACTGAGCGCAAAGGTCAGGGGAGGTGTATGATAACCCTACCTCTGTCAGGTTAATTACAACGTGCAGACGACGACAACCCTTCCAAAAAATTGCCGCCTGCCTGTTTTAGGTTGGATACATGCGTAAAGGAAAGTTAAGCAGTGATGCGCCATTCGGGACGTTGTTAGGCTATGCGCCCGGTGGCGTGGCGATTTACTCTTCAAATTACGGCAGTCTGGACCCGCGTAAGTACCCGCAAGACGCGGATTTCCGCAGCTATATTGGCAACGAATACATGGGCCACAAGTGGCAGTGTGTGGAGTTCGCCCGCCGTTTTCTGTTCCTCAACTATGGCTTTGTGTTTACCGATGTCGGGATGGCGTGGGAGATCTTCTCCCTGCGTTTTTTGCGCCAGGTGGTGAACGATAATATTCTGCCGTTACAGGCTTTTGCCAACGGCTCGAAACGCGCGCCGCAGGCCGGGGCGCTGCTCATCTGGCAAAAGGGCGGCGAGTTTCATGAAACCGGCCATGTCGCAGTAATCACCCAGCTTTTGGATGGTAAGGTCCGCATTGCCGAGCAGAATGTAATTCACTCCCCGCTTCCGCTCGGACAGCAGTGGACCCGTGAGCTGCGCATGACCGTTGAGAACGACTGTTACACGCTTCATGACACCTTCAGCGATACCGAAATCCTTGGCTGGATGATCCAGACGGACGACACGGAGCACAGCATTCTCCAGCCCGAACCTGACGGCGAACTGCTGAAAATCAGCGGTGCGCGGTTGAAGAATAAACGTCAATACGACGGAAAATGGCTCAACGAAAATGACGCCCTGCAGCAGGCCTACATCCGCGCCAACGGCCACGTTATTAATAACGATCCCTGCCACTATTTCACGATTACCGAAAGCGCCGAACAGGAGCTGATTAAAGCGACCAATGAGCTGCATCTTATGTATCTGCACGCCACCGACAAAGTGCTGAAAGATGACAATTTACTGGCGCTTTTCGACATCCCCAAAATCCTCTGGCCGCGCCTGCGTCTCTCCTGGCAGTGGCGTCGCCACCATATGATCACTGGTCGTATGGATTTCTGTATGGATGAGCGCGGCATTAAGGTTTACGAGTACAACGCCGATTCCGCCTCTTGCCACACCGAGGGCGGGTTAATTCTGGAAGAGTGGGTCAAAAACGGCTATCGCGGTAATGGACACAACCCGGCAGAAGGTCTGCTGGAGGAGCTGACCGGCGCGTGGAAACACAGCCATGCGCGTCCGTTCGTGCACATCATGCAGGACAACGATGTCGAAGAAGACTACCACGCGCTCTTTATTCAGCGCTCGCTGCTGCAGGCCGGGTTTGACACCAAAATTCTGCACGGTCTGGGCGCGCTGAGCTGGGATGCTGCCGGGCAGTTAATCGACGACGAAGGTCGCCACGTCAACTGCGTATGGAAAACCTGGGCGTGGGAGACGGCAATCGAGCAGATCCGGGAGGTCAGCGAAACCGAATACGCTGCCGTGCCGATCCGCACCGGTCACCCGGCAGGCGAAGTACGGCTGATTGACGTCCTGCTGCGCCCGGAAGTGCTGGTGTTTGAACCGCTGTGGACGGTGATCCCTGGCAATAAGGCGATCCTGCCGGTGCTGTGGCAGCTATTCCCGAACCACCGCTACCTGCTCGATACCGATTTTGAGGTTAACGCGCTGCTGAAGCAGACCGGTTATGCCGTCAAACCCATTGCCGGCCGTTGCGGCAGTAATATCGATCTGATCAGCGCCCAG
Organism: Enterobacter cloacae complex sp. 394F7; assembly: GCF_057320385.1. NCBI lineage: Bacteria > Pseudomonadati > Pseudomonadota > Gammaproteobacteria > Enterobacterales > Enterobacteriaceae > Enterobacter > Enterobacter cloacae complex sp. 394F7. The sequence continues at coordinate 179,081 of NZ_JBXWCS010000006.1, forward strand.
GATGAACTGCTGGATAAATCCAGCGGCAAGTTTGTCGATCGCAAGAATATCTATCAGCAGCTGTGGTGTTTGCCGAAGGTGGACGGCAAATATATTCAGGTCTGTACCTTTACCGTGGGCGGGAATTACGGCGGAACCTGCCTGCGTGGGGATGAAACGCTGGTGGTGAAAAAAGAGAGCGATATTGAACCGCTGATTGTGGTGAAGGATAAGTAGTCCGCAAAAACGGTGTGCGGGGGAGCCTGCACACCACTCGTTTGGGAAGTTAGAAAGGGAGTTTCAGTGTTAAACCGTATTGATCAGTATTTAATGAATCCGCCGCCGATGAATCGTACCGGTGTTAGCCGCGTTGTAATTGAGTTTTTTTGGTTCGGTACCAAGGAGCTACGTGCCTGTCTTTTTGCCGGTCTGTTTTTTATAGCCATCTTCTGTATCCCGCGGACCGGTTTATTCGGGATTGCCCGCTATGATGTTTTATTGCTCATTGCTGTGGCTATTCAGGTCTGCATGGTAGCAACAAAGCTGGAGAGTTGGGACGAGCTTAAAGCAATAACATTGTTTCATGTACTGGGGTTCGGGCTGGAACTGTTTAAAACCTCGTCTGAAATTGGATCGTGGCACTACCCTGAGTCCGGGTGGAGTAAAATTGGCGGCGTGCCGCTATTTAGTGGATTTATGTATGCGGCGGTGGGAAGTTATATTATCCAGTGCTGGCGTCTGTTTGATTTAAAAATACGTCATCATCCTCCGCTCCTCATGGCGGTAGCGCTAGCCCTGGCGTTATATGTGAACTTCTTCACACATCATTTCATTAGTGACTATCGCTGGTATATTGCCGCCGTAGCACTGGGAATGTATGCACGTTCAACGGTGATATTTACACCTTACAGTCGCCCTTACAAATTGCCCTTGTTGTTGGCCTTCATCCTGATCGGCTTCTTTATCTGGCTGGCCGAGAATCTGGGAACACTCTTTGGCGTTTGGCAGTACCCCAATCAGATTGGTGCCTGGGCGACAGTGCATGTGGGTAAATGGGGAGCATGGTCGTTATTAGTGATGATGACATTTACCATCACGTTGTTTCTTAAAGATATCAAGAAACGCATTCATATTGCTCAGTAGGGCTGTGAGTGGAGTGTGAACGTGGGCTAGAGCATGAATTAAATTTGTGTAAAATTCTTCATTTTCTCATCCCGAAACCCAGTTCCTGCGCAGGCTGTGAGTATTTCCTCAATATAACATGTACTTAATGTAGCCTTGTTTAATTTCTACTTTATCCCGGTTATAACACTGAACTATATATCTATATAAACTCATCTTTTTTATAACCTATCTAAGTGCACGTAACTTCTAATTGAAACTAATGTTGTTATCGTTTTGATTAGTTCCATAGAGTAACTGATAGAATTAAAATACTATTTACCAATGATCACTATTCTTTGATAAATTATGTATTGCCGCTATGGAAACGTCATGGTAAATATTTGAAAAGATGAACGTAACTTGTGGTGGTTATTTAGTGCTCTGCAGTTTTTCTCTTGCCTTTTTAGCTTCAACAAGCAAACGCGTGGTGCGACTAAATGATATTGTTTTATAAAATGAATTGCTGTTGATAGTGTATCTGCATAAATAAATAACCAGTAACTGTAGGGGGAAGGTGTAAAGTTGCTTCATCCATTCATTAAGAACTATTGATTTTATAAGTATCAAACAAAAACCAGACAATGTCAGAAAAATATTAAAAAGATAAAAGTGACGTGTAAGTAATAAACCGCTGATATATCCACGTCCTAAAGTATAGGGGATGAAGGAAGCATATATGCTCAAAAATGGTACAATGGATAAAGATAATATAGCACTTGATGGAATGGGAAGGTCAAAATAATCTATTATAGATCCCCATCCCCATGGGACAGAAACTGCCAGTAGCATAAGTGTTATTCCAACTGAAAAAGGATTAGGGCGCGAAAGTCTGTACCATTGAATGTTGAGAGCACTTTCCTGTTCAGGTGTGGATTTTTTGAGCAAGCCTACACCGCCATTCTTTATCAATTTGTCAATTTGCCTGCCTTCCTGAATTAACCGAAGGAATTGAATGCCAAATAAAAAAATTTTTATATTCATTTAGTTAATGGTATCCACTGATTGTAATAATCCAAAAACATACTCACCAGAGGTGGTGATGCATCCCGGTGAATGTATAACACCACTCACCGCGCTTCCGGTAATTGCCATTGTACTGGTCGTTGCGTTGATAAGCTGTTTTATTAACTCCCGATGCAGGGATTCTGTAGAATATAGTCCGGGATATTTCACCGCGCGAAATGTCAATTTTATCGTTCTGGTGGAAATAATTCATGGCGATTATTTAGCACCTTGGGACTTTTTTCTTGCTTTTTTGGCCTCAACAAGCAGGCGAGTGGTGCGAAAAAATGATACTATCGTATAAAACGAGTTGCTGTTCATGACATACCGGCATAAATAAATAACCAGTAACTGTAAAGGGAAGAAGTTAAGTTGCTTCATCCACTCATTAAGTTCAGTGGATTTGATGACCATCAAAAAGAAAACAACCAGAGTCAGTAGTATGTCAAAAAGATAAAAGTAAAGTATCAGGAGTAATCCGCTGACATATCCACGTCCTAATCCCCAGGGTATTAAGACAAGGAGTATACACATGAATGGTGTAATGGAGAACAATAATATAACACTTGACTCAATGGGAAGCCTAAAACTGAATATTAACGTTGCCCATCCCCATGCAAGTAGGATTACCAGTAGGATAAGTATAATTCCGACTGAAAATGGGTTAGGGAGCGAATGCCGGTACCACTGAAGATTGAGCGCATTTTCCTGTTCTGGCGAAGACTGTTTAAGCAGAGCCTCCCCGCTATTTTTAATTAACCGGTCAACCTGTTCCCCTTCCTTGATTAACAGCTGAAACCGGGGGCCAGTCAGCAGTGTCAATATATTCATTAATTAATTGTATCCACTGATTGTAATAATCCAAAAACATACTCACCGGAGGTGGTTATGCTTGCCGGTGAATGTATAACACCATTATCAGTATTTCCACTAATTGCCATTGCACGGGTCATTGCGCTATATTGATTCTTTGTGAATAGTCTATTTGGAAATACGTTTTGGATATTTCCCCGCGAGAATTATAGCTTTTATTATTTTGTTGAGACTTTCCGGGTTAAGCTGTTTTTGAATAGCTTCGAACAAACGAGTTATCTTTATTTTATCGCTATAGATACGTCATGATAAATCTTAAAAAGAGAACTTTACTCATGGGGTTATTTAGTGTTCTGTAGTTTTTCTCTTACCTTTTTAGCTTCAACAAGCATGCGCGTGGTACGGTTAAATGATATTGTTTTATAAAACGAGCGGCTGTTCATGACATACCGGCACAAATAAAAAATAAGTAACTGCAATGGTAAGAAGTCAAGTTGCCCCATCCACTCATTAAGCCCTGCGGATTTGATGACCATCAGAAAGAAAGCAATCAGCGTCAGCAGTAAGTCAAAAAGATAAAAATAATGTATAAGGAGTAAACCACTAGCATATCCGCGACCTAATGTATAGGGCATGAAGGCAAGGTATACACCCATAAACGGAAGAATGGATAAACATAATATTGCACCTGTTGGGACAGAAAGATCAAAATAATATATTATCGTCGACCATCCCCATACAAGCAGCATTACCAGTAGCACAAGTATAATACCGACGGGGAAAGGATTAGGGAGCGAATGCCAGTACCATTGAAGATTGAGAGCATTTTCCTGTTTCGGCGAAGATTGTTTAAGCAAGGCCTCCCCACTATTTTTTATCAACCGTTCAACCTGTTTTCCTTCCTGAATTAATAACTGAAACCTGGAGCCGGTCAGCAATTTTTTTATATTCATTTAATTTATGTTATCCATTGGTTGTAATTATCCAAAAACATACTCACCGGAGGTAATGATGTTTCCCGGTGAACATATAACACCACTGACCGCACTTCCGGAAACCGCCATTGCACTGGTCGTTGTGTTTATAAGCTGTTTTATTAATTCCCGATGCAAAGATTCTGTAGAATATCGTCCGGGATATTTCGCCGCGCGAAATGTTAATTTTATCGTTCTGGTGGGAATATTTGGTGGCGATTATTTAGCACCTTGGGTCTTTTTCCTTGCTTTTTTGGCCTCAACAAGCAGGCGAGTGGTGCGAAAAAATGATACTATCGTATAAAACGCGTTGCTGTTCATGACATGTCGGCATAAATAAATACTCAGCAATTGTAAAGGGAAAAAACTAAACTGCCCGATCCAGTCATTAATCTCTATTGATTTTATAACTGTCAGAAAAAATCCTGTCAGAGTCAGTAGTACGTTGAACAGATAAAAATAACGAATAAGGCGTAATCCGATGACATATCCGCGCCCTAATCCCCACGGTATAAAAGCAACGTATATTCCCATAAATGGCATAATGGATACACACAATATCGCAGTGGTTGGGACAGGAAAACCAAAATAATATACTATCATCGCCCAACCCCAGGCAACCGGGGGGGCCAGCAGTATGATTGCAATTCCAAGTGAAAAAGGGTTAGGGAGCGAATGCCGGTACCACTGAAGATTGAGCGTATTTTCCTGTTCTGGCGAAGACTGTTTAAGCAGAGCCTCCCCGCTATTCTTTATTGATTGATCAACCTGCTCCCCTTCCTTGATTAACAGATGAAACCGGGGGGCAGTCAGAATTTTATTATATCCATTAATTTATGGTATCCACTGACTGTAACAGTCCAAAAACATACTCACCGGAAGTAGTGATGCTTGCCGGTGAATGTATAACACCACTGACAGCACTTCCACAATTTGCCATTGTTCTGGTCGTTGAGTTGATAAGCTGTTTTATTAACTCCCGATGCAAGGATTCTGTAGAATATCGTCCGGGATATTTCACTGCGCGAAATGTCAATTTTATCGTTCTGGTGGAAATAATTCATGGCGATTATTTAGCGCTTTGGGACTTTTTTCTTGCTTTTTGGGCCTCAACAAGCAGGCGAGTGGTGAGAAAAAATGATACTATCGTATAAAACGAGTTGCTGTTCATGACGTGTCGGCATAAATAAATAGCCAGTAACTGTAAGGGGAAAAATTTAAATTGCCCGATCCAGTCATTAATTTCTATTGATTTTATAACTGTCAGAAAAAAACCAGCCAGAGTCAGTAGTACGTTAAAAAGATAAAAATAGCGTAAAAGACGTAATCCGCTGACATAGCCGCGCCCTAATCCCCAAGGTATAAAGGCAGCGTATATCCCCGCAAATGGCATGATGGACACACATAATATGGCAGTTGTTGGGACAGGAAAATCAAAATAATATACTATCGTCGCCCATTCCCAGGCAACTGGGAGAGCCAGTAACATAATTATAATTCCGACTGAAAAAGGATTCGGGAGCGAATGCCGGTACCACTGAAGATTGAGCGCATTTTCCTGTTCTGGCGAAGACTGTTTAAGCAGAGCCTCCCCACTATTTTTTATTAAACGATCAACCTGTTTCCCTTCCTGAGTTAATAACTGAAATCGAGAGCCAGTCAGGAGTGTTATTATATTCATTAATTAATGGTATCCACTGATTGTAATAATCCAAAAACATACTCACCGGAGGTGGTGATGCTTGCCGGTGAATGTATAACACCACTGACAGTGCTTCCGGTAATTGCCATTGCACTGGTCGTTGCGCTGATAAGCTGTTTTATTAACTCCCGGTGAATGGCTTCTGAAGGGTATCGTCTGGGATATTTTCCTGCACGAATCATCGCTTTCATCGCCTTGTTGGAAATCCCAGGATTAAGCTGTTTTATAATGCCTTCGGTCAGACGAACCCGCTCCATTCTCGGATAACGTTTCAACCAATCAATCACTTTCATCGAAGATGCCGATTTCATTACTTTATAGGTCATGACTGCTTCTTTTAACGGCCCGGTAACTGAAACCAGTGAAATTAGATCGAGCGCCGTGGTGGTGGCTATATACCAGCTTTGTGTGTCAATCCAGTCAACAACCTGACCATTTTTATATTCAATATCATATAAACGCCAGATGCCATTGATACATTGAGCTACAGTTGCAACCGTTCCTGCGGTAGCCAGGACAGCCAGAGGGGTACTCATTCCTCCAGTAAGCGGTACGGAGCCCACAGAGGTAACCCATGCAACAGCCGTCAGCACAGCAGCGCCACAGGATAACGCAGTTGACGCAATTTCTGTTCCGATTGACGGGTCTTTAACGGCTTCTTTGACACTTTTCTCCATCCCTTCACGAGATAGCTGCGTTGTCTGAGTCACAACAACGTGGGTTATCTGATTCTGACCCGGAGTGGAGGTGCGGCGCGAAGGGCGAACTAAAAATGAGCGGTAACCGTCATTATATATAATGCCTGCACCATAAAAATCACGCTGGCAGTCAAGAGAATCAGCCAGCGCACTAAAATCAAAATCAGTTCCCTGAGTCTGTCCCAGTAGGCGAGACCACTCATAACCCGGTAAATCATTACCTTCGGGATAAAACAAACGAGACATTACCTTACTCCCCATCATCTCACTCTGGACTGTGATGGCTGTACAGCGTTGGGTTCGTCTTCAGGTACGCTACCGCCGAAGTTTCCGGCGTCCGCCATCTCCCGTAATGGAAACGTAACCCTGTACTGACACGACTTTTTTCCGCGGTGATACGGCAAAAACAGCATTCCGCCTCAAGGCAGAATGCTGTGGATTGACTCTTATGCTTCGAGCGGCGCACGCCAGTCGTCAGCACCGGAGGTACCGGCAGAAACGTGTTCCCATTCGATTTTGCGATAGGCCAGAGAAACCTTAACCAGCTGTGTGAACTCTCGCTTGGTATCGTCCTGGCAGTGCGGCATCGTGCAGTCGATATCCACAATGGTGGAATCGGTCAGTCGGGTGGTGAAGAAGTGCTCCTGCTTGCCTTCAACAGACGTGCGATACCAGTGCAGTTCGGTGGTTGGCAGCATTTCGCCAGAAGCCAGCGCGTTGTACAGTAACGGAACGGCTTTATTCAGCGCCACAGTAAAGATAAATGGCTTGTGAGAGCGTTGTCCGCTTGGCTGACCGGACTGCGGGTCGGTAGGGACGGTAACGTTATGGCTGAATTCCTGCACCAGCATTTCGTCTTCATGGCCCTGAACATAGATGTTACCCACAGATTCTGCGGTGAACGCCCGGTCAGTAATCAGTCCCTGGGTCTGTCCTTTAATTGAAATATAACACGGTGTTGGCATTTATAACTCCTTCTCTTAATTAACTCAGTATGAACATCACTACCGGAAGCCATTAAAATGGCAACCAAAGTATCAGGTTTACCTTAATGACCGATGTCAGCGTGGATATTAAAGTGCGAAATCGGACATGTTAATAAAATTAAATGTAGATGTATCAGGAATGATATTGTTTCCGGGTTTTTTATTGCATTGAAAATGCTTGTGTTCGCGAATATATTCCTTTCATCCATTTTTTTAAGTTATATATGATTGCAGTTAATTAAACTTTACGCTTATCTTATTTGAGTTGGTGATGGTGTAACGTGTTGATTTTAATTGTTTTTTATTTTTTGTATTAGTCGCGTAAATGTCTCAATCATTAAGTAACGTTCGTATGAATGCCAGCTTAAAAATAAACTCGGCAGGTGTTTTACAATTCGTTTTCTGCGAGTATCATACGCCTTAAAAATAGTGTTGCACCTTTTTTTTACTGATGCGGGAACAGTGTCCAGGATGTCTTTGCTGTATGGATTGTAATACCATCCCGCGTTATGAACGGAATTCGTAGATAATCAGACGGACTAATCCCTATGAGCACTAATAAAGACGGCAGTATCGCGCCTAAAGAACGTATTAATATCCGCTACCTTCCTAAAGTTGAGGGGCAGATAGCAGAAGTGGAATTACCGCTTAACCTGCTGGTCACTGGCGACCTGAAAGGCAGGGCAGATGACACACCGCTGGATGAACGCCAGCCGGTTTCCATTAACAAAAATAATTTCGATGCGGTAATTGCAGAGTCCGGAATCGGACGGGACTTCACCGTGCCGTCGGCGCTCAGTGAAGTTCCTGATGTACGGATGGACATCAGCCTGAAAGTGAAATCGATGGCTGACCTCTCACCGGACAATGTTGCCGCCAGTGTGCCGGAGCTGAAAAAGCTATTGGAACTGCGTGAGGCACTGGTAGCCCTGAAAGGGCCGATGGGTAATATCCCCGCGTTTCGAGCTCAGCTACAGGCGTTGTTGGGTAATGAAGAAACCCGTGAACAGCTGATTCAGGAACTGGGTCTCGCCGGTCAGAAATAATTTTGCACAAGGATTTCACTATGTCTCTACAGGAAGAAATGACGCCCGTTGCTGCACCGGCTTCAACAGGATCTCTGTTGGATAATATTATGGCGCAGAGCCGTTTTCAGCCCGAGTCTGAAAGCTATGGTATTGCTCGTCAGGGCGTGACTGCCTTTATCGCTGCTCTGTTGCAGCATGAAGCCGAATCCATCGATATCCTGGCGGTGAACGCCATGATTGCCGATATCGATGAGCGCATGGGCCGGCAGATGGATATTATTTTCCACTCCCCGGAGTTTCAGGAAATTGAATCGTTCCTGCGTTCTCTGAAGCTGTTGGTGGAGCGAGCGGACACGCGAGAAAATATCAAAATTCAGCTACTGCATGTAACAAAGGAAGAACTGCTCGACGATTTCGAGTTCGCCCCGGAAATCACCCAGTCTGGTTTTTATAAGCACGTTTACTCAAGCGGATACGGCCAGTTCGGCGGAGAGCCCGTCGCAGCGGTGGTCGGCAACTATGAATTTGCTAATAACGCGGCAGATATGAAGCTGCTGCAGTATGTCAGCGCGGTCGGTGCGATGGCCCATGCGCCATTCCTGTCATCGGTGGCACCTGAGTTTCTCGGTCTTGACTCGTGGACGGAACTGTCAGGTATCAAGGATATCAGCGCGATTTTCGAAGGTCCGGCCTACACCAAGTGGCGATCCCTGCGCGAATCTGAGGATTCCCGCTATCTCGGCCTGACGGCACCACGTTTCCTGCTGCGTCAGCCTTATGCGCCGGGTGAAAATCCGGTGAAGAGCTTTAACTACCGCGAGAATGTCAGCCGCAGTCATAACGATTACCTCTGGGGTAATACGGCGTTTCTGTTGGCGGCCAATATGGCGGAAAGTTTCGCAAAATACCGCTGGTGCCCGAACATCATTGGCCCGCAGAACGGCGGCGCGGTGAAGGATTTGCCCGTTCATCTGTATGAGGCGATGGGACAGCTTCAGGCCAAAATCCCGACCGAAGTGCTCATTACTGACCGTCGTGAATACGAGTTGGCGGAAGAGGGTTTCATCACCCTGACCATGCGCAAAGGCAGCGACAGCGCGGCTTTTTTCTCGGCCAACTCGGTACAGAAACCGAAAGTGTTCCCGAACACCCCGGAAGGTAAAGAAGCGGAAACTAACTACCGGTTGGGAACGCAGTTGCCTTACCTGTTCATCATTAACCGCCTGGCGCACTACATCAAGGTGCTGCAGCGTGAGCAGATTGGTTCGTGGAAGGAGCGCGGCGATCTGGAGAATCAACTGAACACCTGGATACGCCAGTATGTGGCGGACCAGGAGAACCCGCCCGCTGATGTCCGCAGCCGTAAACCGCTGCGCCAGGCAAAAATTGAGGTGCTGGATGTGGACGGTGAGCCGGGTTGGTACCAGGTGGCACTTTCTGTGCGTCCGCATTTTAAATATATGGGCGCCAGCTTTGAACTCTCGCTGGTCGGGCGTCTGGACAGGGAATAGACATGATAGCGGAACGGCGTATCGGGGGGAGTTTGTTTGAGCGTATTGGCGATGCGGCGAGGCTATCGCCGCGCCGCAGGCCGAAGGCAGTGCTGTTAAATTCTATTGGGCATAACCTGCAAAACATCCTCAATACCCGTTCCGGCAGTTGTCATGGCTCACCGGAACTGGGGATCGCCGATTTAAATGATGAAGCTCTGGTTTCCAGTGATTTTCGTCAGGAAATAGGCCGGGGCATTCATGATTGTATCCTGCGTTATGAACCGAGGATCGCAGAGGCGGTGGTGACAGCCGCCACAACGGATGGTTATTCCCCGCTGGAACTGCGTTTTCATATTGTGGCGCGGGTGAATTTTGCTGATGCATCCGATGTCCTGGAGTTTGACATCCTGCTGGATAACCACCAGCACTATCGGGTCGAGTGAGTGTTATGGCTTTTGAAGAGCGTTACTACCAGGAAGAATTGGATTACCTTCGCCAGTTAGGCAAGCTGTTGGCGCAGGAAAAGCCGTATCTGGCCCGTTTTCTGGCCGAGAAAGAGGGCGATCCGGATGTGGAGCGCCTGCTGGAAGCGTTCGCTTTTCTTTCCGGCGGTCTGCGGCAGAAGCTGGAGGATGAGTTTCCGGAGTTTACGCACGGGATCATCCGAATGCTCTGGCCAAACTATCTACGTCCGGTTCCGGCCATGACCGTGATTGAGTACCAGCCTAAAAACAGGCTGAGTGCGCCCGTTCAGGTTTCTCGTGATGAGTTGATCCGTTCCCGTACCAGTAACGGTTCATTGTCCTTCGGTCAGGAGATATTGGCAGACAAAGAATCAACCCTGCCCCCTGTTTGCCATTTTACGCTTGCAAGGGCTCTCTGGTTACAGCCTTTGTACATCAGGGATGTGCATAACAACAGCACCCTCAAAGAGGGGATTATTGATATTGATTTTTCCGCCGGAAATGGCGTATCCCCGCATGTTCCGGACTTGAATAAAGTCACTTTCTGGCTGGGTAACGATGATGATTATACCCGCCATCAGCTCTATCTGTGGTTCAGTGAACGCCTGATGAACGCGGAACTGATTTCCGGAGAGCACAGGGTTACGTTGCCCGATTTATGGTTGGATGCCGCCGGGTTCGGACGTCACGACGCGTTGCTGCCGTGGCCGAAAAACGTCCACAATGGCTACCGTGTGCTCGAGGAGTATTTCTGTTACCCGGAGAGCTTCTTTTTCTTTCATCTCCGCAATGTCGCTCCGTTTCCGAAAGATTTTCCGGTCGGCGCTTTCACACTGCGTCTGCGTTTTAACCAGCCGCTGCCTGTTGATATCAAACTGCGCCGCAGTTCGCTGCGGCTACACTGCACGCCCGCAGTCAACCTGTTCGTGCATCACGCCGAGCCGGTCAGACCGGACGGCAGCGTGGCGCAGTATCCGTTGCGTGCCAGCCATAAGTTCCCGGATGCTTATGATATTTTCCAGGTAGAATCGGTTTCCAGCAACATTCAGAATTCAGAGGAAACATCAAACCAAGGCAATAAAATCCGTACCTGGCCTGAGTTTGAAAGTTTCAACCACCAGATTGAATACAGTCGCCAGCGCGAGGTGGTGTACTGGCATCACCGGACAAAAACCTCCCTTTTCCACCGTGGTCTTGACCACGCGATTGCCTTTGTCCATGCCGATGGCAGTGTCCCAGAAGCTTCCCAGCTGAAAGGCGAGGTGATCACAGCCTCGCTGGTCTGTACCAACCGGATGCTGCCCGTAGAATTGCATACCGGAGATATCTGCGTCTCCATCGGTAAAAATCCGTCAGTGGCTTCTTTCCGAAATGTCACGCGTCCGACGCGTCCATTGTATCCGGTCATGGACGGCGATATGCACTGGTCGCTGATCTCCAGTATGAATCTGAACTACCTCTCCCTGCTGGATCGGGACGCGCTGGTGCAGATTTTGCGTACTTTTGATCTGCCGGGTATTCACCACCCGCAGCAGGCCCGGCTCTCCCGGCAGAAGCTGGATGCCATTGAGAAGATGGAAACCACGCCCGTGGACCGGCTGTTTAAGGGCGTTCCCGTCAGGGGGCTTGCCACCACGTTGTGGATTAATCCCGCACCGTTTGTCTGCGAGGGGGAGGTGTACCTGCTGGGAACCGTACTGTCGCAATTCTTTGCGCTGTACGCCAGCATCAACTCATTCCACTGTCTGAAAATCATTAACACGGAAAGTCAAGAGGCCTGGGAATGGCAGAACAACGGTCAGCACGCCTTGATGTAGCAGAGAATACAGCGCTTCCGGCAGACATTCGCAGCATGAACTTCTATATGCTGCTGGAATCGCTCTATCGCCGCTATGGCGAACCCGGGCAGGAGCCTTCCCTGCGTACCGAGCCGGAAAACGAGGTGGTGTTATTTAAATCCGACGCCAGCGTTGCCTTTCCGGGCAGTGACTTAACCTCACTTACGCGAAGCAACAGTGGGCAGTTTACGCTGACCAGCAAATTTCTCGGTTTTTCCGGCAGCCAGTCGCCGCTACCGGGCTATTACCTGGATCGGATGGCGCGGGAATCCGCGCAAAATGAAGAGGGGCTGAAAGAGTTTCTCGACCTGTTCAGTCATCGCTGGACGCAGTTTGCATACCACGCCTGGCGTAAGTACCGCTATTACATCTGTTTTCGCAACGGCGGTACGGATACGTTTTCGCAGCGCATGTATTCTCTGGTCGGTCTGGGGAATCCGGGGGTGCGCAATAAACTGGCCATTAATCACAGCAAGATGCTGGCTTATGCAGGCGTGCTGGCAACGCCGGGGCGTTCGCCGGACGTGGTATGTAATCTGGTCTCCCACTGTTTTGATCTGCCGGAGGTTACGATTGACAGCTGGCAGTTGCGTAAAGTGGCGATTGAGCCATCACAACAAAACCGTCTGGGAGAGCGTAACCCGAAGAGGCGAACCGCCGGTTATGTGGTTGGACGCTCCGTACTGGGTGTCAATTTCACGCTTGGCGCAAGCGTGCCCGATCGCAGCGGTAAATTTCTGCTGCGGATAGGCAATCTGTCGATGGAACGCTATCTGTCATTTTTACCGGATGGTGAAAATCATCAGGCGCTGAAGATGTTTATTTCCTTTCTGCTGCGCGACCAGTTTGCGTGGGATTTACAGTTGTGCCTGGCACCATTGCAGGCAAAGGGAATGCAACTGGGGGATAAATCCAGTACACGTCTGGGCCGCACCGGTTTTATCGGTCAGCCGAAGGCACCGCCTTACGTCACCCTCCACATCAGGGAGTAACTTTATGGAGCAGTCTGTGGTTGAGGAACAGCAACAACGCGGCAATGTATCACTGACCTTACAGGTGATGAACGGTAACGAACTGGAAAGCGGGCATGCCGCGAGATGTCTTTTTTCTGGCGACGGTGGTGAGATTGGTCATTCGGAAAGCTGCCACTGGTCGGTACAGGACCGGGCCGGATCGATTGCCGGACGCGCCTGCGCCATTGTCCGGCACGACGGCGCATTCTGTTTGCGCAGCCTGATGCCGGGATTGATGATCAACCTTGCGCCAGTGTCGACGGATGCGGGGCTGGTGCGCCTGCGCCAGGGTGATGAAATCAGTCTCGGCGCGCTGGCGCTGAAAGTCTTTCTGCATGAAGGCAAACGTGTCAGCTATGACGAGCAGATGGCGACGCCGGAAAGCATTGTGACGCAGCGTGACAATCTGGTGGAGGCGCTGATCTCTACCGATGGTCAGCCAGAATATCCCGGGATGCAGCAGCGCCATCAGCTGACCTCTACGGTGATGAACAGTTTTTCTTCCGATCCGTTGCAGGTGTTGCAGAGTGAAAGCCTTACCACCGCGACGCCGGTCGTGGCTTACGGGCAGCGCACGGTGCCGTTGTCCGATCTGAAAGCCAGTGGCGGGATCGACATATCATTTATGGATCTGCCGCCAGTGTATGCCGACTCGCGTGAAGATGATGAATTCTCCCCGACAGAGATGGCGCAGAAGCACCTGGCGGTGACGCCGCTGCTGCGCGGGTTGGGCAGCACTCTCAGCGTACAAAATTCACAGGATGCCGACGCTTTTCTGGAAGAGATCGGGCGCGCCCTTCAGGCCGCCATTCAGGGGCTGCTCGATTTGCAGCACAGCCAGAACAGCCTGTCAGACAAGCACCTGCGTCCGCTGGAAGATAACCCGCTGCGCCTCGGTCTGGACTACGCCACGGCGTTGGAAGTGATGTTTGCCGAAGGCAAAAGCCCGGTACATCTTGCCGCACCTGCGGCCATTCGCGAGAGCCTGCGTAATGTCCGTCACCATGAAGAGGCCAACCGGGCGGCGATTACTGAGGCGCTGCGCGTAATGCTTGACGCGTTTTCGCCGCAGAGCCTGATGCGCCGTTTCGTTCAGTACCGCCGCAGCCATGAACTGCGTCGCGAGCTGGATGATGCCGGGGCATGGGATATGTATCGCCATTATTACGATGAGCTGGCGTCGGACAGGCAGCAAGGATTCGGCATGCTCTTTAACGAGGTTTATGCCCAAGTCTATGACCGGGTGCTGCGCGAGAAACAGCGGGAGACGGAAGTATGAGATGGGCTTTCGTCATTCTGATGCTGTCGAGCGCGCTCTGCGGCTGCACAATGACCAAAAAGATAGGTCAAGTCATCGCCGATCCCGATATTCAGGTTGGTGACATGAAGGAGCAGCCTTCGGAGCTAACCGTCACGCTATTGACGGAGCCGGACAGTAACCTGAATGGCGACGGTGAGGCCGCGCCTGTCGATGTACAACTGATGTATCTGAGCGACGACTCGAAATTACAAGCGGCGGATTACGATTTGCTGGCGACCACGCCGCTGCCGGATGCGTTGGGAAAAAACTATCTCGACCACCAGGATTTCACCCTGCTGCCGGACAGCCTTAAAACGCTGCCTGCCGTGAAACTGGATCCAAAAACGCAGTTTATCGGCATCGTCGCTTACTTTTCCGACGACCAGACCAGCGAATGGAAGCAAATAGAGCCCGTGGAAGGCACCGGTCATCAGTATCGTCTGCTGGTGCATGTGCGACAGAACAGTATTGAAATGAAAACAGAGGACAACTGACGATGGCCACAATGAAAAACCGGGTGCTCTGGCAGGAAGGCATGTTCGCACTGCCGCAGCATTTTCAGCAACAGCAGCGTCATAACGACGCCATGCTGTGCGAGCGGCTGGAGGCGCTGGGAGATTTCGCCTGGGGATTCACGTCGCTATCGCTGAACACGGAACTTCTTGCTCAGGGGAAGGTGATGATCGACCGTGCCGCAGGCTGTATGCCGGACGGCACTGTGTTCCGTATCCCTGATCAGGATCTGCTGCCGCAGCCGTTTCAGCCGCGCGAACTGACCTCGCCAGAAAGCCATGATATTTATCTGGCACTGCCCGTTGCCGCCCATAACATCAGTGAAGTTCAGGGCGTACGCAGCGCGGGGCAAAGTTCAGAGCGCTACAGCATGACGCGAACGGATGTCCGTGACGTACATAGTAGTGATGGCGATGTACAGTCGCTGGTGCTGGGGCAACTGGCGTTCAGAATTGTCAGCGGTGCGGAGGATCTCAGTGCGATGGTGGCACTGCCGCTGTGCCGCATTCGCAATTATCAACCTGGCGGAGCGCTAGTGTTGGATGACGATTTTATCCCTACCTGCCAGACGCTACGAGTCAGTCCGGTGCTGAACCGCTTTGCCGCTGACGTTCAGGGACTGATTGCCACCCGTGCGGCTGAACTCGCGAAACGTATCGGTTCGCCGGAGCAGAGCGGTATTGCGGATGTGGCGGAATTTATGATGTTACAGTTGCTTAACCGCAACCAGATGCATTTCTCGCATCGTGTGCGCCTGCATACTCTGCACCCGGAAATCTTTTATCTGGATCTGGTGCGTCTGCTCGGTGAGCTGATGACCTTCACCGAAAACAGCCGTCTGCCCTGCACGGTGGAGCATTACGATCATCGTGACCTGACGCTGTCGTTTAAAACGGTGATCCCGGAGCTGCGCCGGGCCCTCAATATTGTCCTGCAACCGCGGGCGCAGAATTTGCCGCTCATTTTCACTGAAGGAGTATATCTGGCGACGGTCAACGATCCGGGACTGCTTCAGTCCGGCGCATTTGTGCTGGCGGTTCGCGCCCGGATGCCGCACAACCAGCTTATTCTCCAGTTCACCCAGCAGTCGAAAATCGCCGCCACCGACAAAATCCGCAACATGGTCAGCGTGCAGGTGCCGGGTATTCCGCTGCGCACGCTGCCGGCGGCACCGCGCCAGTTACCTTACCATGATGGGTATGTCTATTTTGAACTGGAAAAAGGCTCTTCAGCCTGGCAGGACGTGGTGAAAGCGGGGGCACTGGCGATGCATATTTCCGGCACCTTCCCGGATCTGGATATGCAACTGTGGTCGATAAGAGGTTAAGGCTATGAGTGAACACGTTCTCCCGGCAGAGCCTGAAAGCGCTTCATCGGGCCGTCAGTATCGTTTGGGGCTTCGCGGTAACAGCCTTAATCCGATGATCGACGCCGCCACGCCGCTGCTTGGCATGGTGATGCGTCTCTCGGGTATGAACAACCAGACGATGCCGGAGCACCTGTTTGCGCAGGTGGTGACGGACGTCCAGGCGGTGGAGCAGTTGCTTCAGGAGCAGGGTTACGAGCCGGGCGTTATCGTCTCGTTTCGCTACATACTCTGCACCTTTATTGATGAGGCGGCGCTTGGTAATGGCTGGTCGAACAAAAACGAATGGATCAAGCAGTCGCTGTTGGTCCATTTCCACAACGAAGCATGGGGCGGGGAGAAGGTCTTCATTCTGCTGGAGCGCCTGATGCGTGAGCCAAAGCGTTACCAGGATTTGCTGGAATTTTTATATCTCTGCTTTTCACTCGGCTTTCGCGGCCGCTACAAGGTGGCGAATCCGGGACAGGATGAGTTCGAACAGATTTACCGACGCCTGCACTACGTCCTGCACGGGCTTCGCGGCGGCGCGCCGTTTCCGTTGCTGCATCACAACAAGAAAACGCAGGGCGGGCGTTATCAGTTAATCAGACGCCTGACTATCAGGCGCCTTTTGCTGGGCGGTGTTATCGCCCTCGCGCTGGTATATCTGTTTTACCTGCTGCGCCTTGATAGTCAGACCCAGGATATTCTTCACCAGTTAAACCGGCTGCTTGCCAGGTAAGGAAACCGAATGATTCAGATTGATATTTCCACGTTGGTAAAACGGCTGAACCCATTCTCCAGACAGGCGCTGGAAGCGGCTGCATCAGAATGTATGAGCCAGCAGGCGACGGAAATTACCGTCAGTCATGTGCTTATCCAGATGCTCGCCATCCCGCGCAGTGATTTGCGTGTTATCGCAGAACAGGCGGATATTTTACAGGACGACCTGCGCCAGGCGCTGACCGTTGAACATTATGCTACCACTCGTTCAACAGACAGTTATCCGGCCTTCTCTCCGATGCTGGTCGAGTGGCTTAAAGAGGGCTGGCTGCTGGCCTCGGCGCAGATGCAGCACAGCGAACTTCGCGGCGGCGCTCTGCTGCTCGCGCTGCTCCATTCGCCACTACGTTACGTGCCCGCGGCGGCAGCCCGCCTGCTAACCGGCATCAACCGTGACCGGCTACAGCAGGACTTCGCACAATGGACGCAGGAATCGGCAGAGTCGGTGGTAATTAATGCTGACGGACACGTCGCCAGAAGCGCAGCAGACTCCGGCGACAGCCTGCTTGCCCGTTACGCGACCAATATGACCGAAGATGCCCGCCACGGCAGGCTTGATCCGGTGCTGTGCCGCGATAATGAAATCGACCTGATGATCGACATTCTCTGCCGCCGCCGCAAGAATAGCCCTGTGGTGGTGGGGGAAGCGGGGGTGGGCAAAAGCGCGTTGATCGAAGGGCTGGCGCTGCGTATCGTTGCCGGTCAGGTACCGGACAAGTTGAAAAACACCGATATCATGACTCTGGATCTGGGGGCGTTGCAGGCCGGCGCATCGGTTAAAGGTGAATTCGAAAAACGCTTCAAAGGGTTAATGGCGGAAGTGAGTTGCTCGCCGGTGCCGGTTATTTTGTTTATCGATGAAGCACACACGCTGATTGGCGCGGGTAACCAGCAGGGTGGGCTTGATATCTCGAATCTGCTGAAACCAGCACTTGCACGCGGTGGGTTGAAAACCATCGCGGCCACTACCTGGGGAGAGTATAAAAAATACTTCGAAAAAGATGCTGCGCTGTCACGCCGCTTCCAGTTAGTGAAGGTGAGTGAACCGACGGCAGCGGAAGCGACCATTATTCTGCGCGGCCTGTCTGCCGTGTATGAACAGGCGCATGGCGTATTAATTGATGATGATGCGCTCCAGGCGGCAGCCAGCTTAAGCGAGCGCTACCTCTCCGGGCGTCAGTTGCCGGACAAGGCGATCGACGTGCTGGATACCGCCTGCGCCCGCGTGGCGATAAATCTTTCGTCTCCGCCAAAACAAATTTCGGCGCTGACCACTCTCTGCCATCAGTGCGAGACGGAAATCCGCCAGCTTGAGCGTGAAATGCGCATTGGTCTGCGCAAAGATACAGCACGCCTGGACGAAGTTCACGCGCAGTATGAAGCCGCACAGACAGAGCTTCTCACCCTGGAGAAGGCCTGGCAGCATCAGCAGACGCTGGTAAAGGAGATTATCGCCCTGCGTAAGGCGCTACTGACGCAGACGACGGAGTTGGATGACGCCATACCGGAAGATAATACAGCCTCAGTTTCTCCGGCAGAGAGCCTTGCCGCGCTGGGCGCAGAACTGGATGCGCTACACCATACGCAATTGCTGGTTTCCCCTCACGTGGATAAAAAGCAGATTGCCGCAGTGATTGCCGAATGGACTGGCGTACCGCTTAACCGCCTTTCGCAGAATGAAATGGCGGTTATTACCGACCTGCCACAGTGGCTGGGCGACACCATTAAAGGTCAGGAGCTGGCAATTAAGCACCTGCACAAACATCTGCTGACAGCACGCGCAGACCTGCGCCGTCCAGGACGTCCGCTAGGTGCGTTCCTGCTGGCCGGGCCAAGCGGGGTGGGTAAAACCGAAACCGTGCTGCAACTGGCGGAACTGCTTTACGGCGGGCGTCAGTATCTCACCACCATCAATATGTCGGAGTTCCAGGAAAAACACACCGTCTCGCGCCTGATTGGTTCGCCGCCGGGCTATGTCGGCTACGGCGAGGGCGGCGTTCTGACCGAAGCCATCCGCCAGAAACCGTATTCGGTGGTGTTGCTCGATGAAGTGGAAAAAGCGTGTCCGGATGTGCTTAACCTGTTTTACCAGGCGTTTGACAAAGGCGAAATGGCAGACGGTGAAGGGCGGCTGATTGACTGTAAGAACATCCTCTTCTTCCTCACCTCCAACCTCGGTTATCAGGTGATTGTGGAACATGCGGACAACCCGGAAGCGATGCAAGACGCCCTTTATCCGGTGCTGGCTGACTTCTTTAAACCGGCATTGCTGGCACGTATGGAAGTGGTGCCGTACCTGCCGTTGTCCCGTGACACACTGACCACTATTATCGCCGGAAAACTGTCACGACTGGGCAGCGTGCTGCGTAGCCGCTTTGGCGCGCAGGTGGTAATCACGCCGGGCGTGACTGACGAAATTATGAGCCGCGTCACCCGTGCGGAGAACGGGGCACGAATGCTGGAGTCGGTTATCGATGGCAACATGCTGCCGCCGCTCTCGCTGCTGCTGTTGCAGAAAATGGCGGCGAACGCCGTAATTGCCCGTATCACGCTTGATGCGCAAAACGGCGCGTTTACCGCAGACGTTGAGGATGCGGTGACAGAGGAAGAAGACGCTGTATGAAACTTTCCGCCCGCTGGCTGCTGCCATTGCTGTCGATAATCCCTCCGGTATATGCCGGTGAGACGGCGGATGCGCAGGCCACTGTTAATGCCATGTCGGCCTGCCGGAAAGAGCCTGCCGCTCTTGAGCGTCTGGACTGCTATGACCGAATTCTGACGCCTGTTCGCACGGAAGGTTTTGCCGGAGCGCTGGTGAAAGCGCGCTACGACGGCGAGGCATGGACGCGCGCGCTGGCGCAGGAAAAGCAGCGTACGGATAACTCTACGGGGCTGCTGATAACCCGTGCGGAGGGGGAGCGTCCGACGGTGATTATCACCACGCCCGCCATCGGCAATCTGCCGCCGCGCCCGGTGCTGATGTTCAGTTGTGTGGATAACATCACCCGGATGCAGGTGGCGCTCGGGTCGCCCCGCACTGAAAACGATATTCCGGTGGTGCTGAGTACCGACAAAGGGCAGTTTCGCTCACGCTGGTTTGTGCGCGAGAACGGCTCTCTGCTGGAAGCTAGCCGGGGTTTGTCGGGGATTGATGAAATTAAACAATTGTTTGGTGCGAAAAAGCTGACCCTTGATACCGGAACGGGTAGCGCGACCGGAAAGCTGACCTTTAACATTGACGGACTGGCGCAGATCATTGCGCCGCTGCGTGAAGCCTGCCACTGGACGGGGGAATAACGATATGGACATACACAACCCGGAAGTCTGGCTGTCGCAACTGCTGGAAAATCTTCCGGAAGAGAAGCTGGCGAGTAAGCTCAGCGAAGATAATTCGGACTGGGAATATATCGACGGCGAAATCGTCAAGCTCGGTTCGCTGAACCATGCGCAACTTGATGTACCGGAGCTTCAGCGCCGGGGGCTGGTATTACTGGCCTCTGAGAGCAAGGATTTTCGTCTGGTATCGCACCTGCTGCGCACCCTGCAGCACGCGGGCGAGCACCTGGCTGCGCTAAGGATACTGACGCAGTACGTCAGCTATTACTGGGCTATCGCCTGGCCGCAAAATATGGCGCACAAAAAGCGTTTTGCTGAACAGATACTGAAGCGCTTTGAGCCGGGTATCGCCGGTTTTGCGACCGCATCCACTCCGGAAAAGCGAGATACTCTTCTCGGCGAACTGGCAAAGCTAGCGCTGTGCTGGCAGAAAGTCGGGATGCCGGAACTGGCGTCCGCCACAGATGACCTGTCAGGGCTGTATCAGCGAGCGTTTCGCGAAGACTCGCCTGCGGCATCAGCCCCACCCACGGCCGTTGCCAGCGCCACCACCTCATCCGTAACCCTCTCCGCTGCAACTGCCACAGCCGTGCCGGTGGTACCGGTTGACAGCCATGACGATAAAGCCTGGCGTAACACACTTCTGAAGGTGGCGGCCATTCTGTGCGAGCGCCAGCCCGCGTCGGCGCAGGGTTACCGCCTGCGCCGTTACGCCCTGTGGCAGAACATCACCAGCGCCCCGCAGGCTGAAAGCGACGGACGCACGCCGCTGGCAGCCGTGTCTGCCGATATGACGGCGGATTACCAGGCGCGCCTTGTACGCGCTGATATAACACTCTGGCAGCAGGTGGAGCAGAGTCTGCTGCTGGCGCCGTACTGGCTGGACGGCCACTGTCTTTCCGCCCGTATAGCGAAGCAGCTTGGCCACGATGAGGTGGCGCAGGCCATTCGTGATGAAGTGCGCCATCTCCTGGCCCGCCTGCCTGCGCTTGACGGCCTGCAGTTTAACGACCGCTCGCCGTTTATCAGCGACGCTACCCGCCAGTGGCTGAGCGATGAACCGCAGCCGTCAGCCGTACCGGCAGTGGCCGTGGATGATGTGGCACAGCAGGTCTGGCAATGTCATCAGGCGCAGGGGCTGGAGGCGGCGTTGACGCTCCTCGAACAGCAGCCTGACAGCACGCCGCGCACGCATTTTTACCAGGAATATCTGACGGCGCAATTACTTGATGCGTCCGGCATGGCAGCGATAGCCCGTCAGCATTACCACACCCTGTACCAGGCCGCGCGGCACATCACGCTCGCGGATTGGGAGCCGGAACTTTTGCAGCAACTGGAAGACCGAGCCAGAAGATAACAAGGAGCGTTTTGTGTTCAGAATACCCACTCCCCGGATGTTCAGCGGGCTGAGTACCCTGCTCAGACCGGCCCTGCCCCGGCTTAAGGTGTCCGCAGCCTGGCTGCTGGCGCTGGCATGGATTGTTCTGCTGGTATTGATCTGGTGGAAAGGCCCAGCGTGGCGGCTTTATGGAGAACACTGGCTGAAACCGCTGGCCAATCGCTGGCTGGCAACCGCCGTCTGGGGGCTGCTGGCGTTGGTCTGGCTTACCGTCAGGGTGGTAAAACGCCTGCAACAAATTGAGAGCCAGCAGAAGCAACAGCGTCAGGAAGAGCAGGATCCGCTCACCGTTGCAGTGAACCGCCAGCAGCGTTACCTCGATCGCTGGCTGTTACGGTTACAGCGTCATCTGGATAGCCGCCGTTATCTGTGGGAATTGCCCTGGTATGTGGTGACTGGACTGGCGGGTAGCGGTAAAACGGCACTGTTACGGGAAGGGTTTCCGGCAGACGTGATTTATACCCCGGATGCTGTCCGGGGCGTGGAGCAGCGGGCGTATATCACGCCGTATGTCGGCAGACAGGCGGTGGTTTTTGATATCGATGGCGCGCTCACGGAACAGGACGACAGCGACATACTGCACCGTCGCCTGCGCGAACACTGGCTCAACTGGCTGGTACAAAAACGCACACGCCAACCGCTGAATGGCCTGATCCTGACGCTGGATCTGCCTGACCTGCTCACCGCAGACAAGCAGCGTCACGAGCAACTGGTGCAGCTGCTGCGTACACGCTTACAGGAAGTCCGCCAGTCCCTGCATACCCGGTTCCCAGTCTACGTTGTACTGACCAAACTGGATTTACTGACCGGTTTTGCCACCTGGTTCCGAACGTTGGACCGGCGTGACCGCGACCGTATCCTGGGGGTGACGTTCACCCGTAACGCCCATGAAAGCGATGCCTGGCGCACGGAGCTGAGGGCCTTCTGGCAGGCGTGGGGACAGCAGATGAACCTGGCGCTGATAGATCAGATGCTCACGCAGTCTTCAGCACAGCGTAGCGCGGCATTCAGTTTTTCCCGCCAGATGCAGGGGGCGGGAGAGGTTATCGCCTCATTGCTGGATGCGCTTCTGGACGGCGAACACCAGGATATCTGTTTGCGTGGCGTGTACCTGACCTCTTCCCTGCAACGCGGCCAGATGGACGATCTTTTTACCCAGTCCGCTGCCCGCGAGTACGGTCTCGAGAGTAATTCGTTGACCGCCTGGCCGCTAGTCGATACCACACCCTATTTTTCCCGAACACTGTTTCCTGAGGTGCTACTGGCCGAGCCGAATTTTGCCGGGGAAAACCGCCTGTGGCAGGCCAGTTCGCGCCGCCGGATGCGTATCTTTACCGGCTGCAGTGCGGTGGTGGCGATTGCACTCATCGGCGGCTGGCATCACTGGTATAACGAGAACTATCGAGCCGGGCTGAAGGTGCTGGCGCAGGCGAAATCCTTTATGGATGTCCCGCCGCCGCAGGGAACCGATGAGTCCGGCCAGCTACAGTTGCCGCTGCTGAACCCTGTCCGTGATGCCACGCTGGCCTACGGCGACTGGGGCGAGCGGAGCTGGCTTGCCGATATGGGGCTGTATCAGGGAACACGCGTCGGGCCTTACGTAGAGCAGACATATCTGCATTTACTGGAGCAACGTTATCTTCCCGCCCTGTTTAATGGGCTAATGAAAGATCTGAATCATGCACCGCCGGAATCGGAAGAGAAGCTCGCCGTATTGCGTGTGATGCGTATGCTGGAGGACAAGAGCGGGCGTAATAATGAAGTGGTGAAACAGTTTATGGCGAAGCGCTGGAGCGAACAGTTCCATGGTCAGCGCGACGTTCAGGCACAACTGATGTCCCACCTCGACTATGCCCTGGCGCATACCGACTGGCACGCACAGCGCCAGAAAGGCGATGCGGATGCAAATAGCCTGTGGAGGCCGTATGACAGGCCAGTGGCGGCGGCGCAAAAAGAGCTGAGTAAACTGCCGATATATCAGCGGGTTTACCAGAGCCTGAAAACACGGGCACAGGGCGTGTTGCCAGCCGACCTCAACCTACGCGACCAGACCGGCCCGACCTTCGATCAGGTGTTTGTTTCCGCTGACGATAACCGGCTGATTATTCCGCAATTCCTGACCCGCTACGGGTTGCAGGGCTATTTTGTGAAACAGCGCGATGAACTGGTGGCGCTTACCGGCATGGACTCCTGGGTGTTGGCGCTCACGCGCAACGTGACTTACAGCGATGCCGATCGCAGTGAAATTCAGCGTCAGCTCACCGAACAGTATATCAGCGACTATACCGCTACCTGGCGGGCCGGTATGGATAACCTGAATATCCGCAATTTTGACTCGCTGACGACACTGACAGGGGCGCTTGAGCAGATTATCAGCGGCGACCAGCCTCTCCAGCGGGTACTGACGGCGCTACGGGACAATACTCGTCCCCTTATCCTGTCGGAAAAACTGGATGATAAAGCCCGCGCAGAGGCGCAGGCTGAACCGGAGTGGAAGTTGCTCAATAGGCTGGGACATGAGTTCGCGCCGGAGAACAGTACTCTGGAAGAGCAGAAGGATAAGGGCAGCACGCTACAGGCGGTTTACCAGCAACTGACTGAACTGCACCGTTATCTGCTGGCGATACAGAATGCGCCTGTACCGGGGAAGTCGGCCCTGAAGGCGGTGCAGTTGCGGCTCGACCAGAATAGCAGCGATCCGATTTTCACCACCCGGCAGATGGCAAAAACGCTGCCTGCGCCGCTGAATCGCTGGGTGGAAAAACTGGCCGAGCAGGCCTGGCATGTGGTGATGATTGAAGCAGTTCACTATATGGAGCTGGACTGGCGCGACAACGTGGTGAAAACCTTTAACAGCCAGCTTGCGGATAAATATCCGTTTAACCCGCGTGCAAAAGACGATGCGTCGCTGGATGCGTTTGAACGCTTCTTTAAACCAGGAGGCGTGCTGGATACGTTTTACCAGCAGAACCTGAAGCTGTTTGTGGAAAACAGTCAGGGACTGAGTGGGGAAGACAATGTGATTATTCGCGAGGATATTCTGAGCCAGTTAGCGACCGCGCAGAAAATCCGCGACATCTTCTTCAGCCAGCAGAACGGGCTGGGGGCACAGTTTGCGGTGGAAACCGTGTCACTTTCGGGCAACAAACGCCGCAGCGTGCTGAACCTCGACGGACAACTGGTGGATTACGCCCAGGGCCGCAACTATACGGCGCATCTGGTGTGGCCGAATAATATGCGCGAAGGCAACGAAAGTAAGCTGACGCTGATTGGCGCGGGAGGAAATGCACCACGCAGTATTACCTTCAGCGGCCCGTGGGCGCAGTTCCGGCTGTTTGGCGCAGGACAACTAACCAGCGTGCAGGACGGTACCTTTAGCGCCCGCTTCAGCGTTGACGGCGGCACCATGACCTATCGTGTCCATACGGATACCGAGGATAACCCGTTTGCCGGGGGACTGTTCAGTCAGTTCCGCCTGGCGGATACGCTGTACTGAGGATATGACGATGAGTACGGATACGCAGATGATTATTACCGGCCAGGATCCGCGCGGCCTGCCGGAATTCAGCGCGATGCGCGAGGAAATCAACAAGGCCAGCCATCCGGCGCAACCGGTGATGAACTGGACGCTGGTGGAGTCGCTGGCGCTGAGCATCTTTAAAACTAATGGCGTGGATCTGCATACTGCGACCTATTACACGCTGGCTCGCACGCGCACGCAGGGGTTGGCGGGGTTTTGCGAAGGCGTGGAACTGATGGCGGCGCTGATAAACCGCGAATGGGATAAGTTCTGGCCGAAGGATGGTTCGGCGCGGACGGAAATGCTGGACTGGTTTAATGCCCGTACTGGCAATATTCTGCGCCAGCAGACCGCGTTTTCCGCGGCCGACATGCCGCTGCTATACCGGGTGGAGCGGGCATTACAGATTATCTGCGACAAGCTCCAACAGGTGAGCCTGAAGCGTAGCCCCCGTGTCGAGAATTTGCTGTATTTTGTGCAGAGCACGCGAAAACGTTATGAACCGCAGCCGGAGACGACTGTGGCGGCAAAAACGAAAGTGCGCACGCTGGTCTATATGCCGGAAGGTGCAGGAACCATAGCTATCCCGGAAACGCCACTACCGGAACTGCCGGAAGTGAGGGTGGCTGTTCAGGGTGTCACTGCGGATCCGCAGCCTTCTGCTACAGCGAAAGCGGGCAGTACCGTGAAGGGATTTGCAATCGGTGTGCTCTGTAGCGCGGTTGTCGCCGCTGCGCTCTGGTGGTGGCAGGTTTATCCCCTGCGCCAGTTGGTGGCTGCGGTACAAGATACGGCACAGGGTGCGGCCACGGTCTGGTTGGCTTCGCCGCAACTGAGTGACTACCCGCAGCGGCTACAACTACTGACCACGGTTTCACCGTTGCAGATGCTGGAAAGCGGCCAGCGGATGACCCGGCTAGCCGACAACCGCTGGCCGGAAAGTCTGCAACAACAGCAGGCCACCGCAACGTGGAATACCACCCTGAAAGCGCGGGCGGCGGACAGTCCGCAGATGCTGGGCTGGCAGCAGACGCGAACTGATTTACGCTCGTTTGCCGAACTGCTTATCCAGCGTGAGCGGGCGAAAGAAGGGTTCACGCTCTCAAATATCAAAACCGTCATTTATCAGGCAGAGCGCACGCTGAATCAGGAGACGCCGCTTGAATATTTGCTGACGAAGTATCAGCAGGCAAAGTCTGCCGGGCAAAATACCGGGATGCTGGAAAAACAGATTAATGACCGAATTGACGGTGTACTGAGCCGCTGGCTGTTGCTGACGCACGAACCATTGCCGGAAACCCCGGACGGTAAACCTGAAAAATAAAGGAGTATTACTATGGCAAATCTTGTTTATCTGACACTGAACGGGCAGTTGCAGGGACTGATTTCGGCAGGCTGTTCATCGCTGGCGTCCATCGGGAATAAGGCGCAGGTGTCACATCTGGATCAGATTATGGTGACCAGTATGAAGCATGGCATGAGTAGGGCGCAGAACGTCAGTCACCAGACGGTGGATATCAGTAAACCGGTGGATAAATCCACTCCTCTGCTGAGCAAGGCGATTAACGAAAATGAATGCCTGACCTGCGATTTTGAGTTTTACCGCACTAACCGTTTTGGTATCAATGAGGTGTATTACAAGCTGAAATTGATCAACGCCAGAATAGCCAGAATCAGTTTGCAACAGCCTCATACGGTCCTTAACAGCGAGGGACAGCCGGAAGAGGCGATTTCGTTTACCTACGAAAGTATCTCTCAGGAGCACTGTATTGCCGGAACCAGCGCGTTGAGCCTGTGGAGCGAACGTATATTTTAACGGGAGCATCTGTGAACCATCAGATATCCGATCCGGTCAGGATCGCCGATTTTTATAAACGTTATTCAAATGGCCTCCATTACCGGATGGTGGGTAAGAACACCGGGGAAATGCTTGCGGTAACACAGGATTAAACGGAGGTCTACGCCGCTACCGGCAGGCATCTGCGGCGTGGACACTGGCACGGTTTCTGGTCCGGAAAGTGGGATGACTCAGAGGAGCGAAAATTCGCACACCGCGGGTTGTTGCCGCAAATTATTGGCGGCAGGCGAAGCCAGATGCATGGTTCATGCAGTTCATTTGCCGTGAGTTGTGAAAGTACATCCCAGTTCATTATTACTTCGATGCGGGGTGAGATAAATCGTCGCCATCTATGGAATAAACAGGGATCGTCGGAAGACTGATTTTGTTCAGCAGCCTGATACTCTATTTTGTTTTAATTCATTTCAAAAAGGTGACCTACAGGATCGCCTTTGTTTTATGTAGTATCAGGCATGACATCATTTAACCGGTCACAGGGGGTTACTGATAGCGGTTAACCAGATCCTTAACCACGGCAGCATAAGTTTTTTGTCTGAGCTGAGCGATTTGTTGTTCTGTCACCGGAGTTTTTCCGGTCATGGGCTGGAAGATACTGTATTCGTAATTGATCGGAGACCAGGTGGCCCATTCTCCTGTTGCCACATCCACCAGAGCGAAACGTACCAGGTAGCGCAGCGATGCGGAACTGGAAAAAGTTTCACCATGGTAATCCGACCAGATGTGTGTTTTTGTTGAGGCGTCGTACCTGCCGGTTTGTAGTGTATCCCAGTAAACAATAACGGCTTTTTGTTGTCCTTTTGCCGCAATATAACGCAGCGCCTGCATATAGTTCATATTTTCGCTGACAACAGCGTCCCCTTCCTCTGTTTTGACCTTGTTGCAGGAAAGGGGTTTCTGCCTGTCCGGGATACCGGAGAATATTGAGACCCGATAGTATTTTCCCATCTCCTGCTGCATGGTCATTTCCGGTGCTCGACTACCGGACTGAACCAGTATGACGGCAGAGTTCAACGGTACGCTGAATTTCTCACCCTCAAGCGCAGCCTGAATATCTTCCTCTGATACTGCTAGTGTGGTTTCGTTGCCAAAGATATCTTTGTCAGTCAGTTGAGGAACTGAACTCCTGCTGGTAGGTTTTTCAGTTCTGGACACTTCCTTTTTTCGTGTATCTATCGGGGAGCGCGTGCAACCATTCAACAAAAATATTGCCACACATGAAAATATCATTAAACGCTTTTTCATATATCTACTCATATCGGTATTGGTTGATTGTATAATTATTTTGACACTGTTGACATAATTATATCCTATTGCAAATGATTTAAGGAGGGTTGTTTTATATTCACAAAGCAAATGTGAAAACCATTTTTATTATCAATGTTAAACCATCTCCTATGATGTTGGTGAACGTTCATGTGGAGCTTAGCACGTAAAATGTTCACGCTAATTACTGCTCCGATTTGTTACCAGTAAATCAAAGAGGAAATAGCAAGGAATGTGATATGAATGCGCTTCTTTATTGCAGTAATTATCCTGTCATGCCTGTCCAGGTAACGATTGATGAAACCGTTAAGATAATAAAAATACATGGTGGCGTTGTGATCACGGCCAGTAAAGTCTGGCGCTATGCTCCCTACGGGCTTCTTATGTTACCTGTCTCTTTCCAGCCCCGGTGATCATTCGACAAATAAAGTCCGGGAAAAATAGGTTTTGTAGAATACAATAATAATGATAAATCTGTTAATATACTCTGTTATTCAAAAAACGAATACTTTCTTATACATAATAGCTGGAGAGTAAAAGCGGAAGATGAGCACATCTCTCCACCCAGCCATATAATGGGTGCGCCAAAATCATATCTGATTTTTTATTATTACTATAAAATGAGTTCCCCTTGACCGGACAGAATCTATCTTATTATCCTGTGGTTGTTTTTACTTCCCGTCGTTCATGGGTTGTTAGGGGTGACAGCTTCGAATGTCCGGGATTTATTGACGATATGAGATACCAAAACTGTTGGGTTATATCAGGGTATACAAAACCAGCGTATCAGCAAGTTTAAAGAGTTTCCTGGAAGGTTTTGCACTGCGGGCTTGTTTGTTGGTTAAGGCCATTGGTGGTCACTCCTTTACCGAGCTGGACTGACCACTAGATTGACCACCAAAAGCCCAAGATGCGGATGGATAAATAACCAGATATCCGCTGGGAAGAGTTTTTCCGGTAATTTCCTGAATATTTTTCTAAAAAGATTCAGGAAAATGCGCAAAAACAAGAAAGTGGTGCCCGGACTCGGAATCGAACCAAGGACACGGGGATTTTCAATCCCCTGCTCTACCGACTGAGCTATCCGGGCAACGGGGCGCATTAAACCCGATTCACTCTCCGCCGTCAACGAAAAAAGTTGTTTTCGTTACAGGATGCACAATCTCTCACCAGTTCGTCGCAATCTTAAGCGAAAAAGTGGGTCCACAGCGCGGAAAGCGGCATGGCGAGCAGCAGGGCGGGCAGCATATTCACCACCGCGAACATCTTGATCCCGCAGATGCGCAGCCCTGTTGCCAGCAGGAGCAGACCGCCAACGGCGGTAAAATCTGCCATCATCGCGGGCGTGGTCAGCGGAAGGATCAGGGTGGCGCAGGTGGCGAGCGCCAGCTGAATCAGCAGCATTGGCACACAAATCGCGGCCACCGCGATACCGAGCGTGGTGGCAAAAATCGTAGCGGTGAAGAAATCGAGAAACGCCTTCGCGATTAAAATGCTGGGGTCACCGGTCATCCCTTCCTGCATCGAACCGAAAATCCCGGTGCCGCTGGCGCAAAAGAGAATAATGATGGCAACGTAGTTTTGAATAAACGTCTCGTGGGTGCCGTGTTTGGCTTTGCCCGGACGGGCTATCAGGTTTTTCGCTTTGCTGACCGCGTTGTTAATCCCCTTTTCCAGATAACAAAACTCGCCGATCAGCGCCCCGAGCAGGGTGGCCAGCACCATAACCGGCAGGTTGGCGCATTTGATCACCAGCAGAATGCCAATCCCGAGGGAGGCCAGGCCAAAAATGGAGGGCATAGAGACGCGAATACGCTCCGGTAATCGCTGACTTAACACTGCACCGAGTACGCCGCCCAGCAATACGGCACTCGCGTTGATAAATGGCCCGATAACCACGGAAAACTCCTGTTACTTAATCATAGGTATTGCATGATTATGACACGCCAGCGCTTTTTTACGCTTAGCT
This sequence comes from Enterobacter cloacae complex sp. 394F7, assembly GCF_057320385.1. Classification (NCBI taxonomy): domain Bacteria; kingdom Pseudomonadati; phylum Pseudomonadota; class Gammaproteobacteria; order Enterobacterales; family Enterobacteriaceae; genus Enterobacter; species Enterobacter cloacae complex sp. 394F7. The sequence goes on from NZ_JBXWCS010000006.1 coordinate 209,521, forward strand.
TTGGGTGGTGAAGTGCATACTGATTCCTTCTTGCACCTCAAAATAAAAGGTGACATTATTGCGCGAATTTTCTCCTCCCTGTCTCACCGTTCGGTGAGGGTATATAGCGCCTATGAAAACCATGAAAATCGCCGTCAGCCGTGAGCTGGTTTCCACTGTGTCCACGCATCGCGAAAAGGTGACGCTGGATAACACTGATTTTACCGATGTGGCGGCAGTCGTCATTACGCTCGCGGAGAGTCGCAGTGGCATTCTTGCGTTGCTGAAACGCACGGGCTTTCATTTACCGGTCTATCTATTCTCGCAAGAGCCGACGGACGTGCCCGATGGTGCCAAGGCTGTCATCTCGGGTAAAGCGCAGGAGTTCCTGGAACTGGAATCTGCCGCCAGCCGTTACGAAGAGAACCTGTTACCGCCGTTTTTCGACACCCTGAGCCAGTATGTTGCAATGGGCAACAGCACTTTTGCCTGTCCGGGCCACCAGCACGGGGCGTTTTTCAAAAAACACCCGGCGGGACGACAGTTCTATGACTTCTTTGGTGAGAACGTTTTTCGCGCCGATATGTGCAATGCCGACGTGAAGCTCGGCGATCTGCTGATCCACGAAGGTTCCGCCAAGCATGCGCAAAAGTTCGCCGCGAAAGTGTTCAACGCGGATAAAACCTACTTCGTGCTGAACGGTACGTCGGCGGCCAACAAGGTGGTGACCAACGCGCTGCTGACCCGTGGCGATCTGGTGCTGTTTGATCGCAATAACCACAAATCCAACCATCACGGGGCGCTGATTCAGGCGGGCGCGACGCCGGTGTATCTGGAAGCGGCGCGTAACCCGTTTGGCTTTATCGGTGGGATTGACGAACACTGCTTTGACGACGCGTACCTGCGCAATCTGATCCGCGACGTTGCGCCGGAGAAGGCAGACGAGACCCGCCCGTTCCGCCTGGCAGTGATCCAGCTTGGCACTTACGATGGCACGATCTACAACGCCCGTCAGGTGATCGACAAGATCGGCCATCTGTGCGATTACATCCTCTTTGACTCTGCCTGGGTGGGCTACGAGCAATTTATTCCGATGATGGCGGAAACCTCCCCGCTGTTGCTGGAGCTGAACGAGAACGATCCGGGCATTTTCGTGACCCAGTCGGTGCATAAACAGCAGGCCGGGTTCTCGCAAACCTCGCAGATCCATAAAAAGGATAACCACATCCGGGGTCAGGCGCGTTTCTGTCCGCACAAGCGCCTGAACAACGCATTTATGCTGCACGCCTCCACCAGCCCGTTTTATCCCCTGTTTGCGGCACTGGATGTGAACGCAAAAATTCACGAAGGGGAGAGCGGACGCAGGCTGTGGGCGGAGTGCGTCGAGCTGGGGATTGAAGCGCGTAAGGCGATCATTGCAAATTGCCATATGATCAAACCGTTTATTCCGCCAGTGGTGGCAGGCCGTCCGTGGCAGGATCATCCAACTCAGGCCATCGCCAGCGAACGTCGCTTCTTCAGCTTTGAGCCGGGGGCCAAATGGCACGGATTTGAGGGCTATGCCCGCGATCAGTACTTTGTCGATCCGTGCAAGCTACTGCTGACCACGCCGGGCATCGATGCTGAAACCGGGGAATATACTGATTTTGGTATTCCGGCGACCATCCTTGCGCACTATCTGCGGGAAAATGGCATCGTGCCGGAGAAGTGCGATCTGAACTCGATCCTCTTCCTGCTGACGCCTGCCGAAAGCAGCGAGAAGCTGGCGCAGCTGGTGGCGATGCTTGGCCAGTTTGAACAGCATATTGAAGACGATACGCCGCTGGCGGACGTGTTGCCGACCATCTATCAGAAATACCCGGTACGCTACCGGGATTACACGCTCCGCCAGCTGTGTCAGGAGATGCACGATCTCTACGTCAGTTTTGATGTGAAAGATCTGCAGAAGGCGATGTTCCGCAAGGAGAGCCTGCCCGCGGTGGTGATGAATCCGCAGGATGCCAATCAGGCGTACATTCGCGGGAACGTAGAGCTGGTGCGCATCCGTGATGCACAAGGGCGCATTGCTGCTGAAGGCGCGCTGCCGTATCCGCCTGGCGTTCTGTGCGTGGTGCCGGGAGAAGTCTGGGGCGGGGCGGTGCAGCGCTACTTCCTGGCGCTGGAAGAGGGGATTAACCTGCTGCCGGGCTTCTCGCCGGAGCTGCAGGGCGTTTACAGCGAAAAGGATGCCGACGGGATTAAGCGGCTTTATGGGTATGTATTGAGATAGTGCGGGCTGTTGCCCTCACCCTAACCCTCTCCCACAGGGAGAGGGAACTTTTCTTCAAACCGCACTACGTTTATACATCCTCCGTGGATGCCCAATCTTGCCGTACAGCATCTCCACCGTCAGAAAACCTGCCTCCACGCAGTGCTCCAGATAGCGCCGGGTGGTGGTTTTACTCAGCCCCGTTTCACTCACCACCTCATCCACCGTAAAACAGTGCGTCGCCTTGTCGTTAAACAGCGCCTGCACCCGCGCCAGCGTATTTTCCTCAATACCTTTGCTGCCGTTGTCCTGGCGGTAGTTTTTCGCCTGTAGCTGGTATAAAGAATCGACGTTCTGCTGGTCAACAATCTTCCAGACCCGCTGTTGCTCAGCAAACTGCACAAAACGCTCCAGCGACTGGCTGAGCCGCTTCCAGGAAACCGGCTTCAGGATGTAATCAAACGCCCCGTTACGAATGGCCTGGCTGCAGGTGTCCATATCGCTGGCGGCGGTGATGAAAATCACTGAACAGTTGGCGCGGGCGAGCATCGGGTTACTGATAAGGGTGATGCCTTTCCCGTCCGGCAGGTAGTTATCCAGCAACATCAGCTGCGGCTGTTTACTTTCAAGCTCAACCTGCGCTTGCGCCAGCGACGAGGCAATCCCCACCAGTCTAAGACGCGGATGTTTGCCGATCAGCTCTGCGTGCAGTTGCGCCAGTTCGTTCTCGTCTTCAACTATCAGTACGTCGATAAGTTCATGTTGCATAATCGGTATCTTCCTGTTCCTGTGCGGGATGCCGGGCGGTTCCCGTGGCGGGGATAAACAGTGAGAAAATCGCCCCCCGCGGCGTATTATCGGCAACCTCAATTGCACCGCCAGCCTGTGTGACATAGCTTTCGATCAGATACAAACCAATGCCGTGATCGCCGCGCGTTTTGGTGGTGATGCCGCGCTCAAATATCCTGTCACGGATCTCCGGTTTAATGCCCACGCCCTGATCGGCCACTTCGATGATGAGTTCTTGTTCGCTCAGTTTTATCAGCACTTCCACAGGAGCATGCGGAAGCGGCGAGCGCTGGGTCGCTTCAATGGCGTTATCCAGTAGGTTGCCAATGATAGAAATCAGCGCCTCTTCAGGCAGCGCGAGGAACGGTCTGTCCAGACGACAGGTCGGGTCGAAGTTCAGCTCGACGCCTTTCTCCCGCGCCCGCGCGGCTTTCCCCAGCAGCAGGCCGCACAGTGTCGGGGAGCTGAAGCGCGAAGAGATAAAGTCCAGCAGCTCCTGAGCGTGTTCCGACTGCGCCTGAATGTAGCCAATCGCCTCCTCGTAGCGGCCCATATGCAGCAGGCCGGAGAGAGTGGTCATCCGGTTTAGCTGCTCGTGACGCATAATGCGCAGGTTATCAACATAGCGTTTGACCTGGCTGAGCTGGGCGCTGAGCGAGTCGATCTCGTTGCGATCGCGGAAGGTGATCACCCAGCCCTGCAGAGAGTTCTCAAGCATGATGCGCACCCGGCTGGCGATCACCGTGAGATCGTTAAAGCGGCAAATCTCGTCATGGGTATCTTTGGCGAGCATCGTTTGTGTTTCGAAGAACGGAACAGGATCGATTACTTCGCTTATCAGCTGCCCGCGCAGTTCCCGGGCCGGCTGGCTCAGGCCCAGCAGTTTGCGTGCCGCCTGGTTAATCACTTCTATTCGCCGTTCATCGTCAATGGCGATCACCCCTTCATAAATGGACTCCATCATCGCCTTTTGCTGGCGCACCAGCAGACCAATCTCTCGCGGCTCCAGGGAGAAAATCTGCTTCTTGATACTGCGGGTAAAGAACCAGGAGAAGATAAAAAGGGCAAGCAGTAACAGTACGGCGGCGATCAGGATGTTAACCACTTTACTGACGGTGATGGTTTCAAGATAGCTGGTGAGATAGCCTACCGAGACAATTCCCACTACCTGACCGGCATCGTTAAAAATGGGCGCTTTGCTGCGCAGCGAAATGCCTAATCCTCCCTTGCGGATAGTGGTGGTGCTTTTACCGCGCAGCACCTCTTCGTTGTCTCCGCCGACCAGCGTATGGCCCACTCTGTCCGCAAAAACGGAATGAAACAGATGCAGCCCTTTGTTATCGCCAATCACAATAAAACTGGCATCACTGTGGGTGGCTATTTTCTGCATAAAATCGTGAATGGCGCTGATATCTTTTTGTTCGACCTCTTTTCGTAATGACGGAATAAGGGCGATCTCTTCCGCCTGTATTTTTGCGCGTGCGCTCATTTCCTGATAAAGCTGTCGGCTAACGTCGACATAATAATATCCGCCCAGCAAAGCAAAAAGCACTGAGAAAAAGACAACCAGCGAAACAAACAGCTTAATCTGAAACGATACTTTCATAACAATCACGCGTGGTATCAACGAAGTTTGTCAATATATCATCTTTTTTCGCGTGGATACCCGCTTTGCCGAAAACTTGTGATCCCTTGCACAGCAAGGCCTGCAAAAGAATTATCTGAAAGGGTTTTCCCTTAAACACCACCGTGTAAATGTTATTTGTTTGTTCGGTTTAGAAAAGAAACCATAAAAACCACGGCAATAAATAAGGGGCAAATCACATTAAATAAAAGAAACCATTAAAACCATAGTCGCCATTAAAACTTCGCTTTTAATATGCCATTCCTCACATAAAGTAAGCCTTTGTGACTCTAAGCTGAACGCACAAAATAACTAAGGGGCTTATTATGAGCACAACTGACGATTCTTTCTCTGTTACCCACGACCCGATTGATATTCAGCGGCCATCGCTCAAAGAGCGCTGGTGGCATATTATGGATACCTGGAAAATCGGGATTATTCCTCTGCCGCTGTTTGTCCTGGCGGGCGCGCTGATTGCCATTGATTGTCTGGGCGGAAAACTGCCAAGCGATATCGTGGTGATGGTGGCGACGCTGGCGTTCTTCGGCTTTGCCTGCGGTGAGTTCGGCAAACGCCTGCCGATTGTCGGCAAGCTCGGCGCGGCGGCGATTTGCGCCACCTTTATCCCCTCCGCGCTGGTCTATTACGGCCTGTTGCCGGATGTGGTAGTGGAATCCACCACTAAGTTCTATAAATCCACCAACATTCTTTATCTCTACATCTGCTGCATTATTGTCGGCAGCATCATGAGCATGAACCGCACCGTGCTGATTCAGGGCTTCCTGCGCATCTTCTTCCCGATGCTGTGCGGCGAGATCGTCGGCATGCTGGTGGGGATGGGCGTGGGTCTGGCGCTGGGTCTTGAGCCGTTCCAGATCTTCTTCTTTATCATTCTGCCGATTATGGCAGGCGGCGTGGGCGAAGGGGCTATCCCGCTCTCCATCGGCTACGCCACCCTGCTGCACATGGATCAGGGCGTGGCGCTCGGTCGCGTGCTGCCGATGGTCATGCTCGGCGGGCTGACCGCTATCATCATCTCCGGCTGTCTGAACCAGCTGGGCAAGCGTTATCCACACCTGACCGGTGAAGGTCAGCTGATGCCGAACCGCGCGAATGCCGATGCCACCGTTTCTCAACCTGCGTTCTCCGGCAAAGCGGACGTCACCACCATCGCCTCCGGTGCGCTGCTGGCGGTGCTGTTCTACATGCTGGGCATGCTCGGCCACAAGCTGATTGGTCTGCCTGCGCCGGTTGGCATGCTGTTTATGGCGGTGCTGGTGAAGCTCTGCAACGGTGCCTCTCCGCGTCTGCTGGAAGGCTCTCAGGTGGTGTACAAATTCTTCCAGACCTCGGTGACCTATCCCATTCTCTTCGCGGTGGGTGTGGCGATCACCCCATGGCATGAACTGGTCGCGGCCTTCACGCTGACTAACCTGCTGGTGATTATCAGTACCGTCTCTTCGCTGGTGGCGACCGGCTTCTTCGTCGGCAAAAAGATTGGTATGCACCCGATTGATGTCGCCATCGTCTCCTGCTGCCAGAGCGGCCAGGGCGGTACCGGTGACGTGGCGATCCTGACCGCAGGCAACCGTATGAGCCTGATGCCCTTCGCCCAGATTGCTACCCGTATCGGCGGCGCGATTAACGTCTCTATCTCACTGCTGATTTTGGGCAACTTCCTCGTTTAAGTTTTCAGGAAAGAACAATGAAACTCGCAAGCTTTTTATACCAGGGAAAACGCAGCTACGGCATCGTCCAGGCCGAAGGTGTGATTGATTTAGGTCGCCGTCTCGGCGACCGCTACAGCGACCTCAAAGCGCTGCTGCAGGGTAACGGACTGGCGCAGGCCACCCGTTACCTGAACGATGCTGTGGACGTGCCGATGAGCGCCATCACCTTCTTACCGGTGATTGAGCAGCCGGAAAAAATCCTCTGTGTGGGCATGAACTACGCCGACAAGCGCAAGGAGTTTGACCAGCACAACCCGGCACCGACGCTGTTCGTGCGCTTCCCGGATTCTCAGACCGGCCACAACGAACCGGTGCTGAAGCCGCGCCACTCCAGCGAATTCGACTACGAAGGCGAGCTGGCGGTGATCATCGGCAAGGGCGGGGAAAACATCAGCCGCGATGAGGCGCTGCACCACGTGGCGGGCTACAGCTGCTACATGGACGGCTCCGCCCGCGACTGGCAGCACACCTGGTTCACTGCCGGTAAAAACTGGCGTCAGACCGGCGCGTTTGGCCCGTGGATGGCCACGGCCGATGAGATCCCGGACCCGCACAGGCTGGCGATCCGCACCTGGCTGAACGGCCGCATGGTGCAGGAAGACAACACCAGCAGCATGATCCACAAGGTTGCGGAGCTGATCGAGTACATCAGCACCTTTACCCGCTTAAGTCCGGGCGACGTGATCATCACCGGCTCCCCGGGCGGGGTGGGGAAAAAGCGTAATCCGCCGCTGTTTATGAAAGAGGGCGATCGCATTGAAGTGGAGATCGAGCATATCGGTCATCTGAGCAACGTGATTGTGGAAGCGCCAGCTACCGGGCTTGCGGCGGCACACTGAGAAAGGCGGCATGAACAGTCAACCCATCGATTTTCGCCACACGCTGGTGGCGAAACACCCGGAACGCTTAAGCCAGATCCGTTACCTGCTGGCAGACAGCGGCCTGGGTCTGGACAACGACATCACGCTGTTTGTCGAAGCCTGGTCCGGCGCGCAGCTGGTGGGTTGCGCCGGGCTGGCCGCCAACGTTATCAAGTGTGTGGCCGTGAATGAGCAGCTTCGCGGCGAGAACCTTAGCGCGCGCTTGCTGGCGGAGGTGCAGAATGCGGCGCTGGAGCGCGGACATTTTCACCTCTTCCTCTGCACGCGCCCGTGCAATAAGGCGCGTTTTGCCCGCAGCGGCTTCTGGCCCATTGTCCAGAGCGGCAACAACGCCGTGCTGATGGAGAACACTCCGCAGGGGATCGAGCGCTACTGCCGTTCCCTGGGCAGGATGCGCAAGGGCGGGGAGAAGACTGGCGCGATAGTGATGAACGCCAACCCGTTCACCCTCGGCCACCGTCATCTGGTGGAGCAGGCGGCGATGCAGTGTGACGCCCTGCACCTGTTTGTGGTGCGTGAAGATGCCTCGTTCTTCCCGTTCAGCGCGCGCCTCGCAATGGTGCGTGCGGGCGTCGCGCATCTGCCAAATGTGACCGTGCACGAAGGCTCGCAGTACATCATCTCCCGCGCCACCTTCCCGGCCTACTTCCTGAAAGAGACCGGCAAAGTGCAGCAGGCGTGGAGCGAAATCGACGTGCTGATCTTCCGCGACTTTATCGCACCGGCGCTGGGCATTACCCATCGTTTTATCGGCTCTGAGCCGTTTTGCGATATCACCCGTCAGTACAACCAGACGCTGCACGCCTTGCTGAGCCCGCAGATTGAGGTGGTGGAAATGCCGCGCATCAAGGCCACCGGCAACGCCATTTCGGCGTCGGAAGTGCGCCGCTTGCTCAAGACTCAGCAGTTTTCCCGGATCCGGGAGATTGTCCCGGACTCCACCTTCGCGCATCTCGAAGCACACTACCGTGCGAGTGCCGAAGTCGCTTAACTACCAGGAATTTATCATGAAAATTGTAAGGGAGGCGCTGGCCGGAACGCAGGAGTCCAGCGACCTGATGGTGAAAATTGCTCCCGCTCACGGCGAGCTGGAGATAGTCATCCACAGTGAAGTGATTAAGCAGTTTGGCGAGCAAATTCGCCAGGTGGTCAACGAGACATTGCGCGCCATGAATGTGCACCAGGGACTTATCATTATTGAAGACAAAGGGGCGCTGGACTGTGTGATCCGCGCCCGCCTGCAAAGTGCGCTTCTGCGTGCCGCCGATGAACAGGCTATCAACTGGGAGGCGCTGAAATGAGCAAACTCCGCCGCAGTATGTTGTTCCTGCCCGGCGCCAATGCCGCCATGCTTTCAACCGCGTTTATCTACCGTCCAGACTCCATCATGTTTGACCTTGAAGACGCCGTTGCCCTGCGCGAGAAAGACACCGCGCGAATGCTGGTGTTCCACGCCCTGCAGCACCCGATGTATCAGGACATCGAAACCGTGGTGCGCATAAACCCGCTGAGCACGCCGTTTGGCTTGCTGGATCTGGAAGCCGCCGTGCGCGCCGGCGTGGATGTGATCCGCCTGCCGAAAACCGACACCCCGGACGACATCTACGAGCTGGAAGGCCACCTTGAGCGTATCGAGCAGGAGTGCGGGCGCGAGGTTGGTTCCACCCGCGTGATGGCGGCGATTGAATCGGCCATTGGCGTTATCAATGCCGTGGCGATTGCCCGCAGCTCGCCGCGCCTGATCGGCATTGCGCTGGCGGCTTTTGACTACGTGATGGACATGCAGACCGAGCGCGGCGACGGCACCGAGCTGTTCTACGCCCGCTGCGCCGTGCTGCACGCCGCTCGCGCAGCAGGCATCGACGCCTTCGACGTGGTGTGGTCAGACGTTAACGATGAGGCCGGATTCCTGCGCGAGGTCGATCTGATCCGCAAGATGGGCTTTAACGGCAAATCGCTGATCAACCCGCGCCAGATAGACCTGCTGCATAACGCCTATGCGCCAACCCAGGAAGAGGTGGATCACGCCCTGCGGGTGATTGAAGCGGCAGAAGAGGGCGAACGTAACGGCCTTGGCGTGGTGTCGCTCAACGGCAAGATGGTGGATGCACCGATTATTAACCACGCGCAGGTGGTGCTCGAACGCGCGGCGGCCTCCGGCGTGCGTCGGTAAGGATGACACAATGAACCAGACAGAACTTCTCCATGTGAATTTTCCCCATCTGCGGGAGTTAAAACCGTTTGATACCGCCCACAGCGCCACGCCGTGGCTGGCGGACAGCGACGCGAAACACAGCCGTAAACTCTGCGCCTCCATTGAAGAGGCGGTGAGGCGTAGCGGCCTGAAGGACGGAATGACCATCTCCTTCCACCACGCGTTTCGTGAAGGCGACCGGGTGATCAACACCGTCGTGGCGCTGCTGGCGCGGATGGGCTTCAAAAACCTGACCCTCGCCTCCAGCTCGCTGATGACCTGCAACGACGCGCTGATCGAGCATATTGCAAGCGGGGTGATCGCCCGGATCTACACCTCCGGCATGCGTGGCAAGCTGGCGGATGCCATCTCCCACGGGCTGATGGACGAGCCGGTACAAATTCACTCTCACGGCGGGCGCGTAAAGCTGCTGCAGGACGGTGAGCTGAACATTGACGTGGCGTTTCTTGGCGTGCCGTGCAGCGATGAGTTTGGTAACGCCAACGGCACGCACGGGAAATCGTGCTGCGGCTCGCTGGGCTACGCGATGGTGGACGCCCATTTTGCCCGCAAGGTGGTGTTGTTGACGGAAGCGCTGGTGCCGTTCCCCAATATGCCCGCCAGCCTGGTACAGGATCAGGTGGACTACATCGTGCAGGTGGAGAGCGTGGGCGATCCGGCAAAAATCAGCGTCGGCGCGGCGCGCGTCACCAGCAATCCGCGCGAGCTGATGATTGCCCGCTATGCGGCGGATGTGATTGAGCACTCCGGCTATTTTAAACCGGGCTTCTCGATGCAGACCGGCTCCGGCGCGGCGGCCACCGCCTGCACCCGCTTTATGGAAGAGAAGATGGAGCGCAGCGGCGTGAAGGCACGCTTTGCGCTGGGTGGCATCACCGGCAGCCTGGTGGATCTGCACGAGAAGGGGCTGATTGAAAAGCTGCTCGATACCCAGTGCTTCGACGGCCAGGCGGCGGCCTCGCTGGCGCGCAACCCGAACCACGTGGAGATCTCCACTAACGTCTACGCCAACCCCGGCAGTAAGGCGGCAAGCTGCGACCAGCTCGACGTAGTGATCCTCAGCGCGCTGGAGATTGACGTCGATTTCAACGTTAACGTCATTACCGGCTCCGATGGCGTGATGCGCGGCGCGTCCGGCGGGCACTGCGACGTGGCCGCCGCGGCGAACCTGACCATCGTCGTTGCGCCGCTGCTGCGTAGCCGCATTCCGACGGTGGTGAAGCGCGTTACCACACGCCTCACGCCGGGCGAAAGCATCGACGTGCTGGTCACCGATCACGGCATTGCGGTCAACCCGGCGCGCCCGGAGATCCGCGAACGCCTCATGGAAGCAGGGCTGAAGGTTGTGGATATCAACGCCCTCTATGAGCGGGCAATTTCGCTGACAGGCGTACCGAAACCAATTGAGTTCACAGACAAAATTGTCGGGGTGATCCGCTACCGCGACGGCAGCGTGATCGACACCGTTCGACAGGTAAAGGAGTGAATATGACCATTGCGACACCCGTGCGGGCGGGTGTCAGCCTGGACGCGCTGCTGGCGGCGAAAGAGCGCCGCGCAGCCCGTCAGGCTGACTGGCTTACGCACTATCAACAACCGGTGATCTCCCTCACGCTGGTAACACCCGGGGAGATCAAAGACAGCCTGCGCTATCGCAACACCATGGGCGTGGCGTTACAAATGTGCGACCAGCTGCTGTGGGAAAACCGCTGGCAGGTGCTGGACCGCCAGGTGCTGTGGCTCCCGACCGGGCCCGAAGCGCTGTGGTGCGTGGCCCATCCCGCGGCAGAAATCAAAGCCCACTGTGCAGAGCTGGAGCAGACGCACCCGCTTGGCAGGCTGTGGGATCTGGATGTGATTTGCCCTGAAAACGGCCACGTTGGACGTCAGTCGCTGGGCTCCCATCTCAGACGCTGCCTGATTTGTGATGAACCGGCCCACGCCTGTTCCCGTTCGCGCAAACATCCTGTGGAGCAGGTGGTGGCGCGCGTGGAGAAGATGATCGATGACTGGTTTGCTCGCGACTAAACCGCGCCCGCTTGACGTCCCCGCGCTTGCCGCAGAGGCGCTGTGGCAGGAGCTGGCGCTGACACCGAAACCGGGGCTGGTGGACAGGCTCAATAACGGCTCCCATCGCGATATGGATCACGCGCTGTTTGTCCGCAGCATTATGGCGATTACGCCGTGGTTTTCGCGCTTTGCTGAGCTGGGTAACACGCATGCCGATAAACCCGCAGGCGAACAGTTACGGCTCCTCCGCCCGATGGGGATGGCCTGTGAGCAGGCGATGTATGCCGCGACGAACGGGGTGAACACGCACAAAGGGGGCATTTTTGCCCTTGGTTTACTCTGCTTCGCCGCCGGGCGTGTGAAAAATATCTCCGCAGAAAGCCTCTGTTGTGAGGTGAGTAACATCTGCCACGGGCTGGTTTCGCGGGAGCTGGCCGAACGCAGCGGGCAGGCGACGGCGGGGGAGCGGCAGTTCCGGCAGTACGGCTTAACCGGCGCGCGCGGCGAGGCGGAGAGTGGTTTTGCGACGGTGCGTAAAGCGCTGGCGCAGTGGAACGGACATTCACTTCACGGCCTGCTGTTACGCCTGATGGCAATCAATCAGGACAGCAATCTGGTGTCGCGCGGCGGCATTGAGGGGCTGGGCTACGTTCAGGACTATGCGCGGGAACTGCTGGCTGACGGCTGGGATGGTGAAGCGTTGCGTAGAATGGATAACGCATTAATTGAACGCAACCTGAGCCCGGGCGGCAGCGCGGATTTGCTGTCGGTGGGGTGGGTGCTTGCTGCAATAAAATAGCCGGGTGGCGGCTTCGCCTACCCGGCACAATAATCAATGCGCGACTGGCTGTGCGCCGTGCGGTTCGCGTACATGCTTGTACTGGAACAGCACGATAAACGCGAAGAACAGCACCAGCGAGTATGCGGCGAAGATAAGCCACACTGGCTGCCAGTCGGTAATGCCGTTGGTGGTATACATCTCAACCACTTTACCGCTCACCACACCGCCCAGGATACAGCCGAAGCCGTTGGTCATCATCAGGAACATACCCTGTGCGCTGGCGCGGATTTCAGGTTTCACCTCTTTTTCCACAAACACCGAACCGGAGATGTTGAAGAAGTCGAAGGCGCAGCCGTAAACAATCATCGACAGAACCAGCAGCACGGTGCCGAACGGGCTTGGGTCGCCGTAGGCGAACAGGCCGAAGCGCAGCATCCACGCGGCAATACTGATCAGCATGACGTTCTTGATGCCGTAGCGGCTCAGGAAGAACGGGATGGTCAGGATGAACAGCGTCTCAGAGATCTGCGAGATGGACATCATTACCGAGGCATGTTCAACGATAAAGCTGCCTGAGAACAGCGGGTTATTATCGAAGCTGTGCAGGAAGGTATTGCCGAACATGTTGGTGATTTGCAGTTCCGCGCCCAGCAGCATGGAGAAGATAAAGAAGATCGCCATGCGTTTGTTTTTAAATAGCGCGAAAGCGTCCAGGCCAAGCATGGTGCTCCAGCTCTGGTTTTTCTGCTGGTTAGATACCGGAATATGCGGCAGCGTCAGGGTAAACAGTGCCAGCACCACGGAGAGCGCCGCACCGATGTAGAGCTGCATATGGCTCAGTTCAAAGCCCGCGAAGCTCACGCCCCACATTGCCATAATAAAACCGATGGTGCCCCAGATACGGATAGGCGGGAAGTCGGTCACGATATCCATATCGGCGGATTTCAGGCGGTAGTAGGAGATGGTGTTGATCAGCCCAAGCGTTGGCATGTAGGCCAGCGAGTTAAGCAGGATCACCATAAACATCGCCCCCGGCGTGGTGACCTGGGCTGCCATAAACAGCGTGCCCGCGCCCACCAGGTGGCAAAGCATGTACAGCCATTTCGCACTCAACCATTTATCCGCCACGATCCCCAGCAGCGTTGGCATAAAGACCGCCGCGATACCCAGCGAGCTGTAGACGGCACCGATTGACGCACCATCGAACTTGAGCGTCACAAACATATAGGAGCCGAGTGTAGTCAGCCAGCTACCCCACAGGCAGAACTGCAGAAACGACAATATTTTAAGCTGCAGCTTAAGGTTCATGTTACTTTCCTCACAAGTGAGCGGGAGATATGTTGTTATAGGAACATTCAGGGTTGTTATTTGATGCAATTCTATCAGTTGGCAACGATATGTTTTGTTACCTCCCGCAAAAAAATGCAATCCACATTAATTTGCAGTTTGGATTGTGATGCAAATAACATTTTCGTATGGGTGGGGTGAGATAGGGTAGGTGCGGCCTGATGCCCTCACCCTGGCCCTCTCCCACAGGGAGAGGGGAAGCAGAACACCTTCTCCTTGCAGGAGAAGGTGTGTTGATTATCGGCGACGATAGTTCTTCTGCGCCGTATTCACCTTATACAGATAACGACGGGATTCCGCAGACGGGTGGCGGGTGGTGAGGGTGGCGTACACATCCCCCGGCGCCATGCTGTTGATGATATTTGCGGCCTGCACTTTGTCATTCGAGAAGACACGCAGCACGCTGCCTGCACCGCCGTTGTAAGCGGTAATGACCGCATAACGACGTGAGGTTGGGTTATCAATCCCGCCCAGATAGACATTATTCAGCATCGCCAGATAGGCCGTACCGGTATCAATGTTGCTTTGCGGGTCAAACAGATAGCTACGGCTCGGCGTGCCCGATTTCCCCTGTGCGCGGAACACGTCTTTACCGGCGCTGTGCTGGACAACCTGCATCAGCCCCAGCGCGTCGGAACGGCTCACGGCGTACGGGTTAAAGGACGATTCGGTCTGCATGATCGCCAGGATCAGCGACTCATCCACGCCATATTTACGTGACGCCTGACGCACCATGCCCAGATACTTATGCGCACGCTTGTCGAGGTGGTTCGGCACCAGGTTAATTGTGACGCTATAAATCACTTTCAGGCCGTTGGTACGGCTTTTCAGACGCGTTTGCAGCAGATAGTCGGCGAATTTCGTGGCGCGGCCTTCCCAGCGGATTGGCTGACCGGTCTGATCCACGACCTGACCGTACAGGAACGGCTCTTTAGAAATGGTAATGTCGTCGGCGTCGGAGTAGAGATCGATTGAACCCGGATCGTCGCCCATCAGCAGGGTTTTGACAATGGCCTGCCGTAAATGCGCCGCAGGGTCAGTCCCCGCGATGGTTTCAACCGTGATCGTACCGTCATCGAAGTTGATGTGGCTACGGGTCTGGTAGGCGTCGGTGTACTTAACGTAATCCTTAGGTCCGGCGATAAGAACTTCGTTAAATCCCCATATGTTCTCGATGTTGTGGGCAAACTGCCCCATCAAAATATCAAAACCGTTGGTGTCCTTAACCCAGGCTTCGTTGTATTCATCGCCTTTTTTGGATGAACACGAGACAAGCAACGGCGCAACAAGGGCTAGCGCTAAAATTTTTTTCATCATTCCGGGAGTGCGTGTTGTGTTTGCTTGAACGGCGGGGTTTCCCCCGCGCGCTGTTATTTTTCCGGCGGCGTATAACCTTCGATGTGGACGTCTTTACCTTCGAACAGGAAGTTCACCATCTCCTGCTCCAGCAGCTTGCGGTGTTCCGGGTTCATCATGCTGAGTTTTTTCTCGTTAATCAGCATGGTCTGTTTTTTCTGCCACTGTCCCCAGGCTTCTTTGGAGATCTCGTTATAAATGCGCTTACCCAGTTCGCCCGGATAGAGCTGGAAGTCCTGGCCTTCAGCGTCGCGCTGCAGGAAAGTACAAAAAATGGTTCTGGCCATACTCATTCCTCTTTTTTAGCCGATGCTAAACCATTGCACCGGCACGTAATTGTTGTAACAGGCGCTCCACGGGAGCCGCCAGCCCGACTGATGGCGGTTGCGCTAAGTTATACCAGAGAGCGGTGCCTTCATCCATGCACGAGGCGAAGGAGGACACGGGAAGCCACATCGGCACTATATCCAGATGGAAATGGCTGAAAGTGTGGCGAAACGCGGTCTGCTGCGTCAGGTTATCGGCAGCAATGCCGCGCTGTTTAAGCCAGGCCCGCAGCGTGGCTTCATCTTCAAACTGTGGGAAGCAGTATAGACCACCCCAGAGGCCGCTCGGCGGGCGCTGCGCCAGAAAGACCTCGTCCCCATGCTGCATCAACAGCATGTAACCGGTGCGCTCCGGCAGCGTCTGCTTCGGCTTTTTACCGGGATACTGCGCCCAGGAATGATTTGCGTACGCCACGCACAGGTTATTGAGCGGGCAGAGCTCGCATTTTGGTTTCGAGCGCGTGCAGACCATCGCACCGAGATCCATCATCGCCTGGTTAAACCGCTCCACGCCCTTTGCCGGGGTCACCGCTTCGCTGATCTCCCACAGCCGCTTTTCGACCTCTTTTTTCCCCGGCCAGCCGTCAACCGCATAGCAACGTGCCAGCACGCGCTTCACGTTACCGTCAAGGATCGGGAAATGTTTGCCGAGGGACAGTGAGAGGATGGCACCCGCGGTGGATCGCCCAACGCCGGGTAAATCCGCCACCTCGTCGAAGGTTTCCGGGAATTTACCGTTGTGGCGCGTCGCGACCTGCTGCGCGGCTTTGTGCAGATTGCGCGCGCGGGCGTAGTAGCCAAGCCCTGTCCACAGGTGCAGCACCTCGTCTAACGGCGCGTTGGCCAGATCGGTTACCGTGGGAAAGCGCGCCATAAAACGCTCAAAGTAAGGGATCACCGTGGCAACCTGCGTTTGTTGCAACATCACTTCGGAGAGCCATACTTTGTAAGGCGTTTTTTCAATTTGCCAGGGCAGGGTTTTACGCCCGTATTTGTCGTACCAGTCCAGCACCTGGGCTGAAAATTGAGAGGCTTGCATGGTCATCGATTCGTATAATCAGGGACGCCGATTGCAGCACAGCGTCAATCTGCTGTAAACCGGATCTTTCCCATGCTTGCATAGAAGCCTTAACTTTGGATAATGCCCGTTTCCCGAACATTCTCACAAGCAGACAACTCTTTTATGAAAAACGACGTCATTTCACCGGAATTTGATGAAAACGGTCGCCCGCTGCGCCGTATTCGCAGCTTTGTCCGCCGTCAGGGTCGCCTGACAAAAGGGCAGCAACACGCGCTGGACAACTACTGGCCGGTGATGGGCGTTGAGTTCAGCGAGCAGCCGCTCGACTTTGCCGACCTGTTCGGTCGCGATGCGCCAGTGACCCTGGAGATCGGCTTTGGTATGGGCACCTCGCTGGTGACCATGGCGAAAGCCCGCCCGGAGCAGAACTTCCTCGGCATAGAAGTGCATTCTCCAGGCGTTGGCGCGTGTCTGGCCACCGCCCACGAAGAGGGGGTCGAGAACCTGCGCGTGATGTGTCACGACGCGGTGGAAGTGCTGCACAAAATGATTCCTGACAATTCTTTGAACATGGTTCAGCTCTTTTTCCCTGACCCGTGGCACAAAGCACGTCATAATAAGCGCCGTATCGTTCAGGCGCCGTTTGCTGAGCTGGTAAAAAGTAAGCTGAAACTGGGCGGTGTCTTCCATATGGCGACCGACTGGGAACCGTATGCGGAACATATGCTGGAAGTGATGTCGTCTCTGGACGGGTATAAAAACCAGTCAGAGAGCAACGACTATGTACCGCGTCCGGAATCGCGTCCGGTAACGAAATTTGAACAGCGTGGCCATCGTCTTGGTCACGGCGTATGGGACTTAATGTTCGAGAGGGTGAAATAATGGCAAAGAATCGTAGCCGTCGTCTGCGTAAAAAGATGCACATCGAAGAATTCCAGGAAGTGGGCTTCTCCGTTGCCTGGCGTTTCCCGGAAGGCACCAGCGTTGAGCAGATCGATCAGGACGTTGATGCGTTCATCAACGAGGTGATCGAGCCAAACAAGCTGGCCTTCGACGGTAGCGGCTATCTGGCGTGGGAAGGTCTTATCTGCACCCAGGAAGTGGGTAAATGCACCGAAGAACATCAGGCGCTGGTACGTAAATGGCTTGAAGACCACAAACTGGAAGATGTCCGCGTCAGCGAACTTTTCGACGTTTGGTGGGACTAATAAAGAAGTCAGGGGCCAGCATTAGCTGGCCCATTTTGTCTGAGGGAGTGTTAAAGATGCGCAAAACGTTGCTGGCTGTTGTCTTAATGGCAACCGGATTCACCGCCCATGCGGAGTATAAATGTAGCGTCACCCCGCGTGATGACGTGGTGTTAAGTCCGCAAACCGTTCAGGTTAAAGGTGAGAACGGCAATCTGGTCATCACGCCGCAGGGTGATGTCACGTTCAATGGCAAACAGTACAACCTGACCGCCGCGCAGCGTGAGCAGGCCAGAGACTACCAGGCCGATTTGCGTACTGCGCTGCCGTGGATTGACGAAGGCGCCCTGACCCGCGTTGAGAAAGGCCGCGTTGCGCTGGATAAGATCATTACCAAAGAGGTAGGTGAGAGCAGCAACATGCGCACCCGCCTGACGAAGCTCGACAAACAGCTGAAAGAGCAGATGAACCGGATTATCGAGCATCGTACCGACGGCCTGACGTTCCACTACAAAGCGATTGATCAGGTGCGTGCTGACGGCCAGCAACTGGTGAATCAGGCCATGGGCGGCATCCTGCAGGACAGCATTAACGAGATGGGCGCCAAAGCGGTACTGAAAGGCGGCGGTAACCCGCTGCAGGGCGTGCTGGGTAGCCTGGGCGGTCTGCAGACCTCGATTCAGAACGAGTGGAAGAATCAGGAAGCCGATTTCCAGCAGTTCGGTAAAGACGTGTGTAAACGCGTGGTGTCGCTGGAAGATAGCAGGAAGGCACTGGTGGGGACGTTGAAGTAATTAACTTCACCCCTCACCCTAACCCTCTCCCCAAGGGGGCGAGGGAATGGTTTGCTCCCTCTCCCTTTCAGGGAGAGGGCCGGGGTGAGGGTAGTAGCATTTGCAGGGTTTCCCGTATTTGTTCTAATACCGCCTCTTCGTTGTTCCAGAGTTCGTTATTCCAGAATCGAATGACATGCCAGCCTTTCCCTCAGCTGGCAGAACGGGATGCAAAATCCTGAATCAGCCTTCAGATTCTTCGGCGAGGAACAGCTCAAGAAGGGAGTTTAAGAACAGTTTGCCGTGCTCGGTGATCTGCCAGTATTCCTCACATTCCGTGAGATACCCCTGTGCCAGCGCCTCGTCAATTTGTGGGCGAATCACGGTTTCCGGCAACCCGGTATAAAGGGCAAACTCTTTACGCGGCGCGGCTTCCAGCAGGCGGAAGCGGTTCATAAAGAACTCAAACGGCTTATCCACCGCCTCGACATCGTGCTGCCGTTCGAGATAACGACCTTCCATATACCCGCGCGGATGGCGAGTTTTTGCGGTACGCAGGATACGCCCGTCAGGGAACGTCACTTTACCGTGCGCGCCGCAGCCAATGCCCAGATAGTCGCCAAAGCGCCAGTAGTTCAGGTTGTGCTGGCACTGGTAGCCCGGCTTCGCATAGGCCGACGTTTCGTACTGCTGATAGCCTGCGGCGGTCAACAGTTGATGGCCCTGCTCAAAGATATCCCACAGCGCATCGTCATCCGGCAGCACCGGCGGACGAGAGCCAAACAGCGTATTGGGCTCGATGGTCAGCTGATACCACGAAAGATGCGGCGGGTTCAGGGCAATCGCCTGACGCAAATCGTCCAGCGCCTCTTCCAGCGACTGATCCGGCAGGCCGTGCATCAGGTCGAGGTTAAAACTGCGCAGACCCAGCCCAGTAGCCAGCGTTGCCGCCCGCTTCGCCTCTTCCGGGCCGTGAATACGCCCCAGTCGTTTTAACTTCGGCTCGCTAAAGCTCTGCACGCCGATGGAAATCCGGTTCACGCCCGCCCGCTGATACTCGACAAAACGGTCGGCCTCAACGGTCCCGGGGTTGGCTTCCATCGTAATTTCAGCATCCGCTGCCAGATTCAGGCGCGCACGCACGCCGTCCAGCAGCGTCTGCATCGCCGGGCCTGACAGCAGGCTCGGCGTACCGCCACCAATAAAAATGGTCTTCACTTCACGTCCCTGTGCGTAAGGTACATCGGCATCCAGGTCGGCCAGCAGATGCGCAACGTAATCATCGTGCGGCACTTCACCTTTCAGCGCATGCGAGTTGAAATCGCAGTACGGGCATTTCTGCACGCACCAGGGGATATGAATATAAAGACTCAGAGGCGGCAAATTAGCCATTACGCAGGGCTTCCAGTAACAGTTTCAGGGCGCGTCCTCGGTGGGAAATCGCGCTTTTCTCTTCGCGGGTCAGTTCCGCAGCGGTTTTGCCCTCAGTCGGGACAAAGAAAATCGGATCGTAGCCAAAGCCGCCGTTACCGGTGGCTTCACGGGTAATCACCCCCGGCCAGCTGCCGTGGCAGACGACAGGCGTGGGGTCTTCAGCGTGACGCATATAAACCAGCACGCAGTGGAACTGCGCGGTACGCTGTTCGTCTGGCACATCCTTCAGGGCGACAAGCAGCTTTTCCAGATTCTGCTGGTCGGTGGCGTCCACGCCTGAATAGCGGGCAGAGTAAATGCCCGGAGCACCGCCCAGAAAATCAACCGCCAGACCGGAATCATCGGCAATCGCGGGCAGGCCGGTGACCTGTGCGGCATGGCGTGCTTTCAGGATCGCGTTTTCGATAAACGTCAGGCCGGTCTCTTCGGCGGACTCCACGCCAAGCTCGGTCTGCGCCACCACATCCAGCCCAAAATCATTTAATAGCGAGGCCAGCTCGCGCACTTTACCGGCGTTGCCGGTAGCGAGAACAACTTTCTGCATCGTTTTATCCTGTTAAATCAGAGCCGCGACTTCCGTCGGGATGGATTGCGGATTAAGGATTTTTACCTGTTTATGCCGCCCAAGTTCACCCTTTTCTATGATGACCTGGCTTTTAGCAACGCGAAACTGTTTTGCCAGATATTTGGTCAGATGCGCATTTGCCTGGCCATCTACCGGTGGGGCGGTGATGGCGACTTTTAACTCGTCGCCATGCAGTCCAACAATATTGTCACGGCTGGCTTTCGGCTGAATATACAGCCGTAAAACCAGCCCATCAGCGCAGGTGCTTACTGCACTCATAGCGCCATCCACAGCCCCGGCAGCAGCATATCGCCCGTGGACTGTAACAGCTCGGCAATGCCCATATTAACGACATACAGCAGCAGAACCAGGATCATCGGGGAAAAGTCGATGCCGCCCATTGACGGGAGCAGGTTGCGGATAGGGCGCAGCAGCGGTTCCGCCAGCTGAATCAATGCATATTCCACCGGGCTACGGCCCTGGCTGACCCAACTCATGATGGCCATGACCAGCAGCACCCAGAAGATCAGCAGACCGATGGTTTTAATCAGGATCAGGACGGCAGCAATCCAGATGATCGGCTGGAAGGTGATGACCATAAACAGCACAATCGCTTTGATAACGCTCAGAATAAACGCTACCAGCAGCGATGCGCTGTCAATGGGGCCCATCGCCGGAATAATACGGCGCAGCGGCCCCACAACAGGTTGGGTGATTTTCACGACAAACTGCGAGAACGGGTTGTAAAAATCACAGCGGGCCCACTGCATCCAGACGCGCAGCAAAAGCGCCATCGTATACAGCTCAATGACCGTTGAGAGCAGGAAAGTCAACGTCTTCATGGCGTTCCTCAGGTTTCCTTATTATTGGGTGTAGTCGCGCGCACCGAAAATTGCCGTGCCGATGCGCACCATAGTGCTGCCTGCCGCGATGGCGGCTTCCATATCATCCGACATGCCCAGAGAAAGCGTGTCTACCGTTTCATAGCGCGCTTTAAGCGCCTCAAATGCTACAGCCATTTGCTGTGCCACGGCAAACTGCCTTTCATAACTTGACTCAGGCGCCGGGATTGCCATCAAACCGCGCAGGGTTAAGCGCGGCAGCGCGGCCACTTCAGCCGCCAGCGCATCCAGCTCGCTCAGCGCAATGCCGGACTTGCTGTTTTCATCACTGATGTTGATTTGAATCAGCACGTTAAGCGCGGGCATCTCCGCCGGGCGCTGATCGTTCAGACGTGTGGCAATGCGCAGACGGTCGATGGTATGGCACCAGTCAAAGTGCTCTGCCACCAGACGGCTTTTATTCGACTGCAGTGGGCCAATAAAGTGCCATTGCAGGCCGGTATTACCCTGCTCCTGGAAGTAGCGAATTTTATCCACGCCTTCCTGCACGTAGTTTTCACCAAATGCACGCTGGCCTGCATCAATCGCTTCTGCGATGGCGCTCGCAGGCTTGGTTTTGCTCACTGCAAGTAACGTAATTTCTTCTGAAGCACGGCCGCAACGTGTTTCTGCGGCTGAGATTTTGTCCCGGACCTGTGCCAGGTTATGCGCAATGTTGTTCATTTTCCGAGGAGTAATGTATGGATGTGGAAGAAATTGTGGCCCTTAGTGTAAAGCATAATGTCTCCGATCTACACCTGTGCAGTGATTCGCCACCGCGCTGGCGCAGAGTAGGCCGCCTTGAACCGGCTCCCTTTCCCTCTCCCGATGTGGATGCGTTACTGAAAACGCGGCTCAACGATGAGCAGCAGGGGGCATGGTGGGCAAGCGGGCAGGTGGATTTTGCCGTGACCCTTACGGGAAACCAGCGTCTGCGCGCAAGCGCCTTTAAACAGATGAAGGGCAACTCCATCACGCTACGCCTGTTGCCCCGGGCCTGTCCGCAGCTCTCCGCCCTGGGTGTTCCCCGGGCTATCCCGGAACTCTTATCCCACGACAGTGGGCTGATACTGGTGACGGGGGCAACCGGCAGCGGCAAATCTACCACCCTTGCGGCAATGGTGGATTTTCTTAATCACCAGACGGATGGGCATATTCTGACGCTGGAAGATCCGGTGGAGTTTGTCTATCAGAGCGAACGTTGCCTGATTCAGCAGCGGGAGATAGGCCTGCACAGTCCCTCATTTGCCGAGGCGCTGCGCGCTGCGTTGCGTGAAGATCCGGATGTCATCCTGCTGGGAGAACTGCGCGACAGCGAAACGATCCGCCTGGCGCTGACGGCCGCTGAAACCGGGCATCTGGTGCTGGCGACGCTGCACACGCGCGGTGCCTCTCAGGCGATTGAACGGCTGGTCGATACGTTCCCGGCGCAGGAGAAAGACCCGGTGCGTAATCAGCTGGCCGGCAGCCTGCGGGCGGTGCTGGCGCAAAGACTGCTTCCCGACCTGCAGGGTGGTCGCGTCGCGCTGTATGAACTGCTGGTGAATACGCCAGCGGCAGCGAACCTTATCCGCGAAGGTAAAACGTGGCAGTTGCCCGGGATTATTCAAACCGGTCAGCAGGCGGGGATGCAGAACTTTGACCAGAGCCTGGCAGAGCGACGGGCGCAGGGGCGGTTGTAGGCCCCGGCGCTCAGTAACCCTGTTCGAAATAGCTTTCGAGGATAATGACGGCAGAAGCCGAATCGACGCTGCCTTTGTTGAGTGCGCGGAAACCCCCGTGCTCAAACAGGCCGGCACGCGCTTCGACGGTACTCAATCGTTCGTCGTGGAGTTTCACGGAAACGCCAAAGCGACCGTGGATTTTATTGGCAAACTTACGCGCGCGGGCGGTAAGCGGCTGTTCAGTGCCATCCATGTTCAGCGGCAGACCGACAATCACATCGTCTGGCTGCCACTCTTTGAGCAGACGCTCAATGAGGTTCCAGTCCGGTGTGCCGTCGTTCGCCTTAAGGGCCGTGAGCGGGCGAGCGGTGCCGGTGATACGCTGGCCGACGGCGACGCCAATGCTTTTCGTGCCAAAGTCGAAGGCCAGAAGTGTTCCGCTCATTACGCGTGCCCCGCTACGCCTGGCATGGTCAGAATATCAATGCCAATCAGTTTCGCCGCATCACGCCAGCGATCGGCGATAGGGGTTTTAAACAGGATATTCATATCCGCAGGTGCGGTGAGCCAGGCGTTATCCAGGATCTCCTGTTCAAGCTGACCCTTCTCCCAGGAGGCGTAACCCAGTGCCACCAGCACTTCGGAAGGCTGCTCTGCGGTGCCCAGCGTTTCCAGCACATCGCGGGAGGTGGTGATCACCGTGTTGTCAGAGATACGAATACTGGAAGAGAAAATGGGCGGCGTATGCAGGATAAACCCGCGATCCTCTGCAAGGGGGCCACCCAGCATTACCGGTTTATCAAGACGGATTTCCGGCAGGCGCGCTTCAGCTGTAATTTTCAGCTTTTCCAGAATCCCTTCAACCTGCAGGTTTTCCAGCGGTTTGTTGATGATAATGCCCATCGCGCCGTCTTCATTGTATTCACAAATATAAACCACGGAGCGGCGGAAAATCGGGTCCTGGAGAGCAGGCATGGCAATAAGAAAGTGATGCTGTAAATTCATTGTCAGAGGTACTGTTTCCTGGTTTAAAAAGCGACAGCCCCAGTATGCGGACAAACCGGGGTGCTGTCACTAATAGTATTGGTAAGTTATTTCTGGAGCCGTTTTTCGATGGCGTCCATCAGCATTCCGGTGATCGAGACCGGGAATTCCGCTTCAATTTCACGAATGCAGGTCGGGCTGGTAACGTTCACTTCGGTCAGACGATCGCCAATGATATCCAGGCCAACAAAGATCAGGCCTTTGGCTTTCAGCGTTGGGCCGACGCGGCGGGCAATTTCCCAGTCGCTTTCGGTTAACGGACGCGGTTCGCCACGGCCACCGGCCGCCAGATTGCCACGGGTTTCGCCCCCCTGCGGGATACGTGCCAGGCAGTAAGGCACGGGTTCGCCATCCACGATCAGGACGCGTTTATCGCCATCTTTAATCGCGGGCAGATAGTTCTGTGCCATGCAGTAACGCGTACCCAGTTCGGTCAGCGTTTCGGCAATCACGCCGATATTCGGGTCGCCTTCTTTTACGCGGAAAATAGACGCACCGCCCATGCCGTCCAGCGGCTTCATGATGATATCACCGTGCTTCTGCCAGAATGCCTTAAGCTGTGTTTTGCTGCGGGTCACCAGCGTTTCCGGCGTCAGATCGGAGAACCAGGCGGTGTAGAGCTTTTCGTTGCAGTCGCGCAGGCTCTGCGGCTTATTGACGATAAGCGTCCCTTTTTCTTCTGCGCGCTCAAGGATATAGGTGCAGTAGATGTATTCGGTGTCGAACGGAGGATCTTTACGCATCAGGATGACATTGAGATCGGCGAGCGCA
Source organism: Enterobacter cloacae complex sp. 394F7 (assembly GCF_057320385.1). NCBI lineage: Bacteria > Pseudomonadati > Pseudomonadota > Gammaproteobacteria > Enterobacterales > Enterobacteriaceae > Enterobacter > Enterobacter cloacae complex sp. 394F7. Next base: position 234,147 of record NZ_JBXWCS010000006.1, read on the forward strand.
ATATCCTGCTCGCTGCCGAATTCGTACCATTTGTCGTAATCTTGCTCGACGTTAACGATGCGGGTGCGTGCGCGGGCTTCACCGTTGATCAGATAAAGATCGTTCATCTCCATATAGTGGAGCTCATAGCCGCGACGCTGCGCTTCCAGCAGCATAGCGAAGCTGGAATCTTTTTTGATGTTAATGTTTGCGATGGGGTCCATCACGATGCCGAGCTTGATCATGTTCTTCTCCGTTAATGGGTCAACCCAGATCGCCAAACCGCACCTGTAGCGCGGTGATGGCTGTGAGTGCCGTTGTCTCAGTGCGCAGAACGCGAGGTCCCAACAGAATATCAGTAAACTGGTAACGCGCCGTCATGGCAATTTCATCTGCCGACAGGCCGCCTTCCGGGCCAATCAGCAGGCGTACACGCTCAACGGGCAGCGGCAACGTATTGATGCTGGCGCTGGCGCGCGGATGGAGATTAAGCTTGAGCCCGCTCTCCTCTTCTGCACACCAGTCTTCCAGGTCCATCGCCGGGCGGATCTCCGGAATACGGTTGCGGCCACTCTGTTCACAGGCAGCAATGGCAATTTTCTGCCACTGCTGGATCTTCTTGTTCAGACGTTCCGCATCCAGTTTAACGCCGCAGCGCTCAGAAAAAAGTGGCGTAATGAGGCTTACACCCAGTTCAATGGATTTCTGAATGGTGAACTCCATCTTTTCCCCGCGCGACATCACCTGGCCCAGATGAATGTGCAGCGGCGATTCACGGTCATCGATTTCGCCGCGCAGCACATTGACGTGCACGCTTTTTTTATCCGCCCGCGTAATTTCCGCGTCGAAAACCTGGTTGGAGCCGTCAAACAGCTGAATCGCCTGGCCTGCCCCCATGCGCAGCACGCGGCCAACGTGGTTGGCAGCATCGTCAGACAGGGCGATTTCGCGGCCAGCGGTAATCAGTTCAGGGTGATAGATGCGAGGAATACGCATAGTCAAAAATTCCATGTGTCATGCTGTGTAAGCGAATTGCCGCTAGTGTAGGTTAGCTCTTTTGCGCCTGGCAAGCCCGCTGGACGTAAGGGTTATGATTCCCCTGGACCCTGGCGATGCGTTCGTCGCGCTGACATTCCCACTCGGTGACCGGGTATTGTTTATTCCAGGCGTTAAACAGTTGGGTTTGCTGGCGGGAAAGGTTGAGGTTGTAACGATCGCGCATATAGAAGTACGTGCGGGCAATGCTGCCGCGTGCCCGGGCGGGTGGCTCAGCGACTTTCTCTTTAAAATCAACCTTCATACCGCACTGGCCGTACTGACCTTCGCCACCGTTCCACTGGCTGTACATAAAGTTGCCGCGATCGCCATTGACTTCGCCAACCGCCGGCTGCAGGTTGTGCATATCGCTTTCCATCTGACGATAGACCGGATCTTTGGCGCAGTTTTTACGTCCGCCATCCTGCCAGCACTGGCGCTGGTGACCAAACTGCCATGCCGGAACCACATGCTCCCACTCGATGCGGCTGGCGCGGTTTTCGTTTTTACGCACCTTATAGCCGCAGGATTCAAGGTCAACGATCCCTTTTTTACCCTGCCAGTTAATTTTGCAGCCACAGTAGAAATCGCCCGGCACGTCAGCGTTGACCTTCACGCCTGCCGCTTTGGCCTGGGAGAAACTGTTGATACCGTCGGCCAGAGCCTGGCCGGAGAGGGCCGTTGTCAAAAAGGCAACCGCGAGAGAGAAATTACGGGACATCTTACACTCCGTGTCAAAACGAGCCCGCAACGTAGCGAAAGTTGTTCCGGTATGCAATCAGCCAGATCAGGAAAGTTCCTGAAAGTTCAGTTGGTTATTCTGCGACCAGTGGCTCGCCGCACTTCACGCAGCGGTAGGTTGCCTCGCCGCGTACCACACGATTATGGCGACGAACGGTGAGCTGATGCTGTTGGCACTGGCAGCGGTAGGGGAAGGTATTACGGCGTACCGATTCCAGTTCAAACTGATGAGTCCGGCGTGCCGGAACGCCGAGCACCGCCTCCATCATCCATTTCCACTCTTTGCCGTGCGGAGCCACGCGGCCGAAGTGTTTCCATACCAGAAGGTGTGCCAGTTCGTGCGGTACCACCTCCTCGATAAACGCCTGCTGGTTTTCCATCATCAGAACCGGGTTCAGGCGGATCTCATAGGATTCCAGCCAGGCGGTACCCGCCGCGGTTCCTCGCTGCTGGTAGACGAGTTTCGGTTCCGGATAATTACGGCCGAGCTTCAGGTTGGCCTGGGCGAGTTTTTCCCGCAGGCTGCGCATAACGGCTTGCTGAATGGCGATGGGGAGACGGGGTGCTTTCATAGGGGCAGAGCATAAAGCGCGAAGCGGGGAGGCGCAAGAGGCGCCTCCCGCAAGAGGATTAGTCGTGTGCGCCGATTTCGCGCAGCGGACGACCTTTCATCAGGTTACGTTCAATGTGTTCCAGTGAAACGTGTTTGGTTTCAGGAACCAGCCAGACGGTGAGAACAATAAAGAACAGGTTCAGACCGGCGTAGACCCAGAAGGTGTTCGCATTACCCAGCGTGTTGAGCATGGTGAGGAACGTGGCACCGACGATCATGTTGGCAATCCAGTTGGTCGCAGTAGAGCAGGTGATACCGAAATCACGCCCTTTCAGCGGCTGGATTTCAGAGCACAGAACCCAAATCAGCGGACCGGCACTCATTGCAAACCCGACGATAAACATCAGCAGCATACCTACCGCCAGGTACTGCGCGGTTGGAGAGTGAATGCCCATGTGCATCATGGTACCGAGAATCCCCATACCGGCGGCCATCACCAGGAAGCCCAGAGTCAGCGTTGGCTTACGTCCCCAGCGGTCGACCAGACCGATGGCGATGAAAGTCGCCAGCACGTTGGTCAGCCCCACGATCACGGTGCCCCACATCTGCTCGGTGGTATTGGTATAACCCGCCAGTTCAAAGATTTTTGGCGCGTAATACATGATGACGTTCATCCCGGTGAACTGCTGCATTACCTGTAACAGCACGCCAAGGAATACCGCGCGGCGGAAGTTGCTGTTCTCTTTGAACAGCGCCCAGCCAGACTGTTTCACCTTCAGGCTTTCGCGGATCTCTTCCAGCTCGTTCTTCGCCTCTGCGCTGGTATCTCGCAGGCGCAAAAGTACCCGTTCAGCATCGTGGAAGCGGCGTTTGGCGGCAAACCAGCGCGGGCTGTCCGGCAGGAAGAAGACGCCAATCAGCAGCAGAACGGCAGGAATGATGATCACGCCCAGCATCCAGCGCCATGCGCCGCTGTAGCTGAACGCGGTATCGGACAGATAAGCACCCAAAATACCGATGGTGATCATCAGCTGGTACATCGAAATCATACTGCCGCGGATTTTCTCCGGCGCGATTTCTGACAGGTAAAGCGGCGCGGTATAAGACGCCACGCCCACGGCCAGCCCCAACAGCACGCGGGAAAGAATAAGCACTTCAACGTTAGGAGCGGCGGCAGAGAAGAGGGAACCGGCGACGAAGAGGATCGCGCCAATCATCAGGCTCTTTTTACGTCCCAGTTTGAAAGAGAGCCAGCCGCTGCCGACGGCACCAACGGCCGCGCCAAACATCATGGAGCTGACCACCCATTCCTGGGTGTGTGCGTTAATCTGGAATTCGTCTGCGATGAAGGGAAGAGCGCCGGCAATCACGCCGATATCCAGACCAAAGAGTAATCCTGCCAGGGCGGCAAGGAAGCAGACGAAGAAAGTCATCGCCTTGTTGGACGTACGCCCCTGTTTATTATTGTCAGGCATTATGCCCTCCAGTTGGGTTATCAGTTTTATCGATGTTAAGGGTAGGTGAGCGACCCGTAAAAATATGTGAGACAAATCACAATGGTGTAATCGGTTACACTAAGCTGCAACCGTAAAAATAATTAAAGCTTTGAAAATATAGAGGTAAATTAATTGATGTGCATCGCGTTTGTGTGAATTTCAGACTTAACTGAAAGGAAATGTAACAGCAGAAGAAAGGCGATCATGCAAAGAGAATATTCTGAAAGCGGGGTTTAGAAAGTGAGGTGTAAGCGGTTCCAAACATTGCCGCCACCCGCCATAAAAAAGGCCAGCACAAAGGCTGGCCTGTTTAAGCAGCGGGTAGTGGATTACTTCAGACCGGCAGCTTCACGCAGCAGAGCGGCTTTGTCGGTTTTTTCCCATGGGAAATGTTCGCGACCAAAGTGACCGTATGCAGCGGTTTCTTTGTAGATTGGGTGCAGCAGATCCAGCATCTGAATCAGGCCGTATGGACGCAGGTCGAAGAACTCGCGCACCAGCAGGGTCAGCTGTTCTGAAGGCACTTTTTCAGTACCGAAGGTTTCAACCATGATGGAGGTTGGCTCTGCCACGCCGATGGCGTAGGAAACCTGGATCTCACAGCGGTCAGCCAGGCCTGCAGCAACGATGTTTTTCGCCACATAGCGTGCAGCGTAAGCAGCAGAACGGTCCACTTTTGATGGATCTTTACCGGAGAATGCACCGCCACCGTGACGCGCCATGCCGCCGTAGGTATCAACGATGATTTTACGACCGGTCAGACCGCAGTCACCCATTGGGCCGCCAATCACAAAGCGTCCGGTTGGGTTGATGAAGTATTTGGTTGCGCTGCTCAGCCATTCGGTTGGCAGAACAGGCTTGATGATCTCTTCCATCACTGCTTCCTGCAGGGATTTCTGATCGATATCTTCGGCATGCTGGGTAGACAAAACTACCGCGTCAATGCCGACGATTTTGCCGTCGTCGTACTGGAAGGTCACCTGGCTTTTTGCATCCGGGCGCAGCCATGGCAGGGTGCCGTTTTTACGCACTTCAGCCTGGCGCTGCACCAGACGGTGCGCGTAAGTCACCGGTGCTGGCATCAGCACGTCGGTTTCGTTGGTTGCATAGCCGAACATCAGACCCTGGTCGCCCGCGCCCTGTTCCAGCGGATCGGCACGGTCAACGCCCTGGTTGATGTCTGGAGACTGTTTACCAATTGCGCTCAGAACCGCGCAGGAATTGGCATCAAAGCCCATATCAGAATGTACATAACCGATCTCACGTACCGTGTTACGGGTGATCTCTTCGATATCAACCCATGCGCTGGTGGTGATCTCACCGCCAACCAGAACCATGCCGGTTTTGACATAGGTTTCACACGCTACGCGCGCTTTCGGATCCTGAGTCAGGATCGCATCCAGCACCGCATCGGAGATTTGGTCAGCAATTTTATCAGGATGTCCTTCTGATACGGACTCGGACGTAAACAGGTGTTTTGCCATGTTTTATTTCACCTAAGAGGAATTTGGTTAGCTCAAGCTGCTGTGTGGAATAGCCAAAGGAGATAATTCTACCAAGGCCGCAGGTTTTTTGACACTGGCAGTATGAGTGTTAATCAGTATAGATGGATTAACATCTGGATGGCTATTTTAGGTCACTTCTTCGCCCGATTTCCAGTTTTTTTTGACAACGCTCTCACTGAGTTGAATTCATTACTGGAAATTTTTCCTGACGCTCCTGGCAACCCGCGTATTTATCTTTTGCTTTTTACCCCTGTTCTCGGTATAAAACGCGGCGCGCGGCTCATACCAAAAAAGCGCTCGATGAACTCATCGTGTCGCCACTTCCAGCCGGGTTAAGCAGTGAACTTTTAGCTTTGGCTTGTGGTCCGTTTCAGCAGAGGCGGCCGTGGAGGTGATACGAGATAATGAACCATCGTTTTCCGCTAATTCAGCGCAGCCGTTCTGGCGCGCATTTGATTCCCGCAACCCGCATTTCTAGTCTGCAAACCTGCCGATGTTATACCCATCTCGGCGCTTCTCAGGATTCCAGAGCCGGTCACGCTTTGTGAAAACTGAACAAGGGCGCTCTTGTTAATACAAGAGTTTTCTCGTGGTTTCGCCGAACCTTGTCATACAGAGTTCGGATACGTGTTTTACAATGATATGAATAAGAAACCGGTCGCACGGTCTGGATTTCAGCATACTCTGCTGGGAAACGGAGCCGTTTATGGGTTGTTATCGCCGTATAACGCTGCGATAGTAGTCAACTGTTTTACACTTAATACAAAGAGTTGAGGTTCGCTATGTCTGACGACATGTCTTCTTTTTCGCCTTCGTCAGCGGGCGAACAGGGTGTACTACGTTCCATGCAGGAGGTTGCGATGAGCTCCCAGGAAGCCAGCAAGATGCTGCGCACTTACAATATTGCCTGGTGGGGCAATAACTACTACGACGTTAACGAGCTGGGTCACATCAGCGTCTGCCCGGACCCGGACGTCCCTGAAGCGCGCGTGGATCTCGCCAAACTGGTGAAAGCACGTGAGGCGCAGGGCCAGCGTTTGCCTGCACTGTTCTGCTTCCCGCAGATCCTGCAACACCGTCTGCGTTCTATTAACGCCGCGTTCAAGCGTGCGCGTGAATCTTACGGTTACAAAGGCGACTACTTCCTGGTTTACCCCATCAAGGTGAACCAGCACCGCCGCGTCATTGAATCCCTGATCCACTCCGGCGAACCGCTGGGTCTGGAAGCGGGTTCAAAAGCAGAGCTGATGGCCGTACTGGCGCATGCGGGCATGACCCGTTCAGTGATCGTCTGTAACGGCTATAAAGACCGTGAATACATTCGTCTGGCGCTGATTGGCGAGAAGATGGGCCATAAGGTCTATCTGGTTATCGAGAAGATGACAGAAATCGCCATCGTACTGGAAGAAGCCGAGCGCCTGAACGTGGTGCCACGTCTTGGCGTGCGTGCGCGTCTGGCCTCGCAGGGTTCCGGTAAATGGCAGTCCTCCGGCGGCGAAAAATCTAAATTCGGTCTGGCGGCAAACCAGGTACTGCAGCTGGTGGAAATTCTGCGCGAGCGCGGTCGTCTGGACAGCATTCAGCTGCTGCACTTCCACCTCGGTTCGCAGATGGCCAACATTCGTGATATCGCCACCGGCGTGCGTGAGTCAGCGCGTTTCTACGTTGAGCTGCACAAGCTCGGCGTCAATATTCAGTGCTTTGACGTGGGTGGCGGCCTGGGCGTGGACTATGAAGGTACCCGCTCGCAGTCCGACTGCTCCGTGAACTACGGCCTGAACGAATACGCGAACAACATTATCTGGGCGATTGGCGATGCCTGTGAAGAGCACGGCCTGCCGCACCCGACGGTGATCACCGAGTCTGGCCGCGCGGTGACCGCGCACCATACGGTGCTGGTCTCTAACATCATCGGCGTTGAGCGCAGCGAAATCACCGAAGCGACGCCTCCGCAAGACGATGCCCCGCGTTCGCTGCAAAGCATGTGGGAAACCTGGCAGGAGATGCATGAGCCAGGCACGCGCCGTTCACTGCGCGAATGGCTGCACGACAGCCAGATGGACCTGCATGATATTCACGTCGGCTACTCTTCAGGCACCTTTAGCCTGCAGGAGCGCGCGTGGGCCGAACAGCTTTATCTGAACATGTGCCATGAAGTGCAGAAACAGCTGGACCCGAGCAACCGTGCGCACCGTCCGATTATCGACGAATTGCAGGAACGTATGGCGGACAAGATTTACGTCAACTTCTCGCTGTTCCAGTCGATGCCGGATGCCTGGGGTATCGATCAGCTGTTCCCGGTTCTGCCGCTGGAAGGGCTGAATCACGCCCCGGAACGTCGTGCGGTGCTGCTGGACATCACCTGTGACTCCGACGGTGCCATCGACCACTATGTTGACGGCGACGGTATCGCAACGACCATGCCAATGCCGGAATACGACCCGGAGAACCCGCCAATGCTGGGCTTCTTTATGGTCGGCGCGTATCAGGAGATCCTTGGCAACATGCATAACCTGTTCGGTGATACCGAAGCGGTTGACGTGTTTGTCTTCCCTGACGGCAGCGTGGAAGTGGAGTTGTCTGACGAAGGTGACACCGTGGCGGACATGCTGGAATACGTGCAGCTGGATCCGAAAACCCTGCTGACGCAATTCCGCGATCAGGTGAAAAACACCGGTCTGGATGACGCGCTGCAGCAGCAGTTCCTGGAAGAGTTTGAAGCGGGTCTGTACGGGTACACGTACCTGGAAGACGAGTAGGTTGACCTCCCTCTCCCTGTGGGAGAGGGGCGGGGTGAGGGGCAAAGGCCGCACAATGCCCTATACTCACTTGAACCCGTATGAATTAACGGCGATAATTCGCCCCAATAAGCGATTTACGAATCAATCCCTTCCTCGTCGGGTTTAACGACGCGGAGGGGATTTTTTTTCATCTGTTTTTAACGCATCGACTTTAAAAGAGGTCAGGACATGAGCACTTTAGGTCATCAGTACGACAACTCTCTGGTATCTAACGCGTTTGGTTTTTTACGCCTTCCGATGAACTTCCAGCCGTACGACAGCGATGCTGACTGGGTGATCACCGGCGTGCCGTTTGATATGGCCACATCAGGCCGTGCGGGCGGTCGTCACGGCCCGGCGGCGATCCGTCAGGTTTCCACGAACCTGGCCTGGGAGCATAACCGCTTCCCGTGGAACTTCGACATGCGCGAACGCCTGAACGTGGTGGACTGCGGTGACCTGGTGTACGCCTTCGGTGACGCGCGTGAAATGAGCGAAAAGCTGCAGGCCCACGCCGAGAAGCTGCTGGCTGCCGGTAAGCGCATGCTCTCCTTCGGTGGCGACCACTTCGTGACCCTGCCGCTGCTGCGCGCCCACGCGAAGCACTTCGGTAAAATGGCGCTGGTGCACTTCGATGCGCATACCGACACCTACGCGAACGGCTGCGAGTTCGACCACGGCACCATGTTCTACACCGCGCCGAATGAAGGTCTGATCGATCCTAACCACTCCGTGCAGATCGGTATCCGTACCGAGTTTGACAAAGACAACGGCTTCACCGTGCTGGACGCCTGCCAGGTGAACGATCGCGGCGTGGATGACATCATCGCGCAGGTTAAGCAGATCGTCGGTGATATGCCGGTGTACCTGACCTTCGACATCGACTGTCTGGATCCGGCGTTTGCGCCGGGCACCGGTACGCCGGTGATCGGCGGGCTGACCTCAGACCGCGCCATCAAACTGGTGCGCGGCCTGAAGGATCTGAACATTGTCGGGATGGATGTGGTGGAAGTGGCGCCTGCCTATGACCAGTCCGAGATCACCGCGCTGGCCGCGGCGACCCTGGCACTGGAAATGCTCTATATCCAGGCTGCGAAAAAAGGCGAATAAGCCTTACGCGCTGATTGCTGCTGCGCGACGCATGCGCAGCAGCAACATTCCCCCCGCCAGCAGAGTGATAATCTGCGACACCACCAGCACGGAAAAGCCAGAGCTGACCGACCCCACCGATCTCATCACCATCCCCATCAGCAGCGGAATAAAGGCGGCACAAATATTGCCGATCCCATTAATGATGCCGTACGCGCTCCCCACCGCCTCCCGCGCGGCGTGATGTTGGATCACCGCCGGAATGGTCGCGCCCTGAAGTCCCCAGAAGACGTTAGCCGACAGCATAAACAGCGCCAGCCAGGCAGGCTGATGGCTGAGCATCAGCGCGATCACGGATAACGCCGTCAGCGCCCCGCCCGCGACAAACAGCAGCGGTGCCTGTTCTGGCCGCATTTTATCGAGCAGTACCCCGCCAAGGAATTTTGAGCCCAGGCTCAACAGGAAGGGGATGGCCGCGAGCATGCCCGTGGCGTGCAGTGAGAAGTGATGTTCGTCGCGTAGCCACGCCGGGAGCCAGGCGCTGCTCCCCCAGAGATAACTCAGCGTGGCGATTTCAACCAGCAGGATCCAGCCCAACAGCGGGGTTTGCCAGGCAAGCGTCACTGTCTCTGCGAGCCCCCGTTTGTGCATTTTTACCGTACTGCGCGGTGCCGGCAGGAAACGCCAGATGAGGCCGCCGCCAAGGAGCAGGTTGATTGCCGCCAGCGCATAAAACGATCCGGCCCAGCCCAGATGGGCCATCAGCCAGGTCACCAGCGGAAAGCCCACGGCCAGCCCGAGCGAGACGCCCAGTGCGGTCACGGCGTTGGGTTTGCCAACCTGTTCCGCACGAAAGTTATCGCTGATAAAGCGGGTTTTCAGTGAAAAGAGCGGTCCCTCAGCGATCCCCAGAATCACACGGGCGATGAGCATTCCCATTAGCGATCCGAGTAAGGGAGAAATGGCGCAGACCAGAGCCCAAATCGCAATGCTGCTTAATAATCCATGTCGATAATGCAGTTTGCTTTCGATAACCGGTGTTAATAATAAAGCCGATAATCCATAACCCAGAAGAAAGCAGGTCATTAACATTCCTTGTAACATTCTGTTTTCATTTAACTGAAAATGTTCGGCAAATTCCGGGTTTAAAATCATCACCGAGATATTTACCCGGTCAATGTAGGAAATAATAATGAGAAATAACAGTGCAATTGTGCCTTGCCATCTTGCCGTCATATTGCCCGCCTTATGCGTTCTCGCATTTATATTTTTATCAATGTGATTGTCACGGATGTAAAATGGTTCACCAGTGAAACTTGTTGTTTTTAAAGATGTATTTTTAAATGTGTTTCACAGGTGAAACACGGTGCTTTTTCAGTTGTTTATTTTTAAGGAAGAAAAAGAAAAGAAGTCAATATTTTTTATTTGCGCTTTGAGTTCATCACTAAAACGTATTCATTCACGCCTTAATAATGAAAATTTCATATCGCTGCATTTTTTCGTGATCCCTTGCACACTTAGCTTATTAATTGTCGTCTGATTAACAAATTCGTCACATTGACGCTTGACGAAACATTCATCGCTTTTATATTGACCGTATTAAATAAGAAACAGAGTTTCATATATGAAACAAAAGCCTGGAGGATCGTGATGAGCTGGATAGGCGTATGTGACGCAGAACAAGTACAGGAAGATTTCCCTTTTAGCGGCAACGTTGAAGGTAAAGAGATCGGCGTTTATTTAATCGACGGCGAATATTACGCGCTGGAAGACGTATGCCCGCACGCCTATGCGCTGCTGAGTCAGGGCTTTGTCGAGGACGGCAAAGTGGAATGCCCGCTGCACGAGGCGGTGTTCGACGTCAAAACCGGCCAGTGCCTGCACGGCCCCGGCGGCCGAAACCTCAACCGCTACCCGGTTCGGGTATTTGAAAACCAAATCCAGATTACTTTTGTCGAGGAGACCGTGGCATGAGCGACATCCTGAACTTCAACCCGGCGCTGCCCGAAAGCCGCCAGTTTACGCCCCCGGCAGAGGGCGGGAACGGCGCCATTCATAAACCGGGTGAGTATCAGAACCTGATCTGGCAGACCCGCAGCCGGGTGCCGGAAAACTGGGAAATGAGCCTTATCGCCACGCTGGAAGATCTCTTTGAGCAGGGCGTTGAAACCTTGCCGGAGCTGGTCAACGGGCTGAACGCGGTGCGCATGCATGACCAGCAGGGCGAGCCGTGGAGCGACGCCAGCTTCCAGGCATTCTTACAGGTTAACGGCTACTGAGGACGACGCGATGACAACTACCGTACAAAACTATCTCGATAAAGGTCTGCGTGGCCTCTGGTATCCGGTGCTGGCGAGCTGGGAAGTGCAGTCTGCGCCCGTGGGCATTACTCGTCTGGGCGAACAGATTGTGGTCTGGCGCAATAAAGATGGTCAGGTGCAGGCGCTGGAAGACCGCTGTCCGCACCGCGGTGCGCGTCTGTCGATGGGCTGGAACCTTGGCGACCGCATCGCCTGCTGGTATCACGGCGTGGAAGTGGCGGGAAACGGTGAAGTGAAAGACGTGCCCGCCGTGGACAAATGTCCGCTGGTCGGCCAGCAGTGCGTGCGCAGCTATCAGGTGCAGGAGGCGCACGGTGCCATCTTCCTGTGGTTTGGCGTCACCGCCGATCAGCAGCCGGACGAGCTGACCTTCCCGGATGAACTCGCCGACACGGAACATTTCAGCAACTTCCTCTGCACCGCAGCCTGGAAATGTAACTACCAGTACGCGCTGGAAAACGTGATGGATCCAATGCACGGTACGTATCTCCACTCCTCCTCGCACTCGATGGCGGAAGGGGATCGCAAGGCCGACATGGTCCTGCAGCCGACGAAGACCGGTTTTATCTTCGAGAAAAAAGGGCAGAGCGGCGTCAACTTCGACTGGGTGGAGCTGGGCAATAGTGGCACCTGCTGGATGCGACTCTCCATTCCCTATAAGAAGCGTTTCGGACCGGGTGGCCACTTCTTCATCGTTGGCATGGTGGTGCCGGAAGATAACGACAACTGCCGCGTCTTCTTCTGGCGTATCCGCCGCGTACAGGGCTGGCAGCGCGATATGTGGCGATTCATGTACCGTAACCGCCTGGAAAAACTGCACTGGGAGGTGCTGGAGCAGGACCGCGTGGTGCTGGAAAGCCTGGCGCCAAACGCCCGCGACCATGAATACCTGTACCAGCACGATGTCGGCCTCTCGCGCCTGCGCCGCATGATGCAAAAGGCCGCTAAAGAGCAACTGGCGATGCGTGAAGCGCAGCAGGGAGCGGCCTGATGAATGCGCTGCTGAGCGGAAAACGCATTGTGGTGACCGGCGCCGCGCGCGGGCTGGGCTATCACTTCGCCAGCGCCTGCGCGGAGCAGGGCGCCGCGGTGGTGATGTGCGACATTCTTGAAGGCGAGCTGGCCGAAAGCGCACACGCTCTGCGGGCACAGGGTTTTACGATCGAATCGCACGTTATCGATCTCGCCGATCCGGCCTCCATTGAGCAGGTGTTCAATGCGATTGGCGAGCAGGGGCAGATTGACGGGCTGGTAAATAACGCGGCGATGGCGACCGGCGTGGGCGGCAAAAATATGCTCGATTACGACCCGGATCTGTGGGACCGGGTGATGCGCGTCAACGTCAAAGGCACCTGGCTGGTGACGCGCGCCGCCGTGCCGCTGCTGCGCGATGGCGCAGGGATCGTGAACGTGGCGTCCGACACAGCACTTTGGGGCGCGCCGCGCCTGATGGCCTACGTCGCCAGCAAAGGGGCCGTGATTGCCATGACCCGCTCAATGGCGCGCGAGCTTGGTGAAAAGCGTATTCGAATCAACGCCATCGCGCCGGGGCTGACCCGCGTCGAGGCAACGGAATATGTTCCCGCCGAACGACACCAACTCTACGAAAACGGCCGGGCGTTAACGGGGGCACAGCAGCCGGAAGATGTCACCGGCAGCGTGGTCTGGCTGTTAAGCGATCTGTCGCGGTTTATCACCGGGCAACTGATCCCGGTCAACGGCGGTTTTGTCTTTAACTAAGGTAGGGCGATGATGGCAAACGATCAGGAAGTGAAGTATCTGGTACCGGGGCTGGAGCGTGGCCTGCAGCTGCTGTTGGCCTTTGGCGAGCAGCATCGCGAACTGACCTTTGCCGAGCTGCACCGGCTGGTGGATATGCCGAAGGCCACCGCCTACCGCGTGGTGCAGACCCTGGAGTATATGGGCTTTCTGGAGCGCAACACCCGTACTAATACCTTCTCGCTCGGCATGAACGTGCTGCGTCTGGGCTTTGAGTACATCGCCTCGCTGGATGTGGCGCAGGTGGGTCAGCCGGTGATTGAACAACTGCGCGACGTGAGCCAGTGCAGCAGCCATCTGGCGATCCGCGACGGGCGCGACATCATCTACATCGCCCGCGTCAGCGCCGCCGGGTCACGCATCAACCAGGTCAGCATTGGTACCCGTTTGCCGGTGCACTGCACCTCGCTTGGCCGCATGCTGTTGACCGATATTTCCCGCGCCGATTTCGAACAGCTGTTCCCGCACGAGCGCCTGCCGGGCAACACACCGGGTCAGCTTCACGATCGTGAAGCCCTGTGGCAGATGGTGCAGCAGGACAAAGCCCGGGGGTACGTGATCGGTGAATCCTTCTTCCGCCACGGTATCTCCTCCATCGTTTATCCGGTGTTTGACCGAAGCCATCGCGTGGCGGCGGTAGTGAGCATTCTGGTGCCGTCGGAAGAGATCCCACAAGCCGACCGCGAGCGACTGCAAAACGAGGTTCGTCTGGCGGCGGACAAAATTTCTGGCTTCTTAGGGTATTTATCACAGGCCAGTTAAATCAGTGAGTTAAGGTCAGGCGCTTTGCTGCGTCGGGCATGTTTTACGCCCAATTTGGGCCAGATGAGGCAACGAACGATGAGTGTAACCGGAATTGAAAAGCTGGAATTTGGCGTTGAAGACCTGACGCACTGCGCCAAATTTATGCGTGATTTTGGCCTGACGGGCGATGCCAGTGGCCAGCGTTTTACCACCCTGAGCGGCGCGCGCGTGGAACTAAACCCGATCGACAGCCCCGACCTGCCCCCGGCGTTTGAAGCGGGCAACACCCTGCGCCGCATGACATGGGCGGTTGCCGCACAGTCAGATCTGGATGCGCTGCGTCCGAAGCTTGCGCAGCAGCCCGGCTTTCGCGAAGTGGATGACGCCCTGGAGTGTCTTGACCCGAACGGCATGACGCTGCGTGTGCAGGTCAGCCAGCAGACTGAGGTGGAACTGAATGTTGAGCCGATCAACCAGTGGGGCGACGCTCGCCGTATCGACACCCCCAGCCCGGTTTACGATCGCGCCCAGCCCATTAACGTGGGGCACGTGGTGTTCTTCGTGGAGGAGCTTGCGGCGGTGGAGACATTTTACCGCGAGGTGCTCGGCTTCCAGGTCTCTGACCGCTACATCAACCGCGCCGTGTTTCTGCGCTGCGGCGTGCGCGGGGGTCATCACAACCTGTTCCTGCTGCAGCTGCCGAACCGCAAGCGCGGCCTGAACCACGTGGCCTTTACCGTGCGCGATATTCACGAAGTGATCGGCGGCGGGATTGCGATGAACAAAAACGCCTGGAGCACGTTTATCGGACCCGGCCGCCATCCAGTGTCGTCAGCCTACTTCTGGTACGTCAACAGCCCGACCGGCGGGGCGTTCGAGTATTACACCAATGACGACTACCTGACGGAAAACTGGCAGCCGCGCGAGCTGGAGCATTCGCTGGTCTCCTTTACCGAGTGGGCGGTGGAAGGCGGGATCGATCACGACACGCGCCGCCAGCAGAAAAAACCGGAGGCGGTATGACGTCGCGCATTGTCATTATTGGTGGCGGTCAGGCGGGAGGCTGGGCGGCGAAAACCCTGCGTGACGAAGGCTTTGACGGTGAGATCTGCGTGGTGGCGGAAGAGGCGTGGGATTTCTATGAACGTCCGCCGCTGTCGAAGGCGGCTCTGCTGGAGACGGACGCGACGCTTCCGCGACTCTTTACTGAAGAGGCTCAGCAGGCGCTGAATCTGACCTGGTACCGTCCGCTGCGCGCGGAGCAGATTGACCGCAATGCGAAAACGGTGCGTTTGAGCAACGGCGAACATCTTAGTTACAACATACTTTTAATTGCCACCGGAGGGCGGGCGCGCTTGCCGGGCGAGGCATGGTCTGTGCATCCGCAGGTCTACACCCTGCGCCACTGGCAGGACGCGCAGCGCCTGAAACGTCGGCTGGCGGAAAGTCAAAAGCTGGCGATTGTGGGCGGCGGCTGGATAGGCCTGGAGATTGCCGCTTCTGCGCGCAAAAGCGGCGTCGCGGTCACCCTGTTCGAGCAGCAGCCTGCGCTGTGCATGCGCTCGGTGAGCGGCGAGGTATCGCAGCGCTTAGAGACCATTCACCGTGAGCAGGGCGTGGAGATCCGAACCGGTTGCGGCGCGCTGGAGCTGGAGGACGATAACGGCCTGCCGGTCATTCACTGTGATGGCAAACGTGAAACCTTTGATGCGGTGGTGGTAGGGATCGGCGTCGATCTCAATCTGGAACTGGCGCGCGACGCGGGGCTGCAAACCGAACGCGGGATCGTGGTGGATGCGCAGGGCCGCACGTCGGATCCGTCCATCTTCGCTGCCGGGGATGTGGCACAGCATCATCATTACGGCCTGTGTATTCAGTCCTGGGCCTTCGCCCAGAATCAGGCGGTGGCGGCGGCAAAAGCGATGCTTAACCCCGATGCCGCAGGCTATGAGGACGCGCCGTGGCTATGGTCGGATCAATACCAGCACAACATTCAGATCCTCGGCATTCCGCAGCCGGGCAGCCGCACCATAGTGCGTGAAGACGCGCTGTACTTCTCGCTGGACGAAAACGGGCGCCTGACACAACTGGTGGCATTCAACGATGCGCGCACCGTCAAGCTGGCGAAGCGCTGGATGGCGGCCGGGCGGGATTTATCAGATGTGCCGCTCGCCGACCCGACTTTTTCACTGATGTCATTGCGATAGCTAACCCGCACCCGTAGGGGGAGACATGACCACATTAGACACTAACACCGCGCCCGTTGAGGCGAGCGGTGAGGGGACCCGCACGCCTGAAAAAGCGGTGCGCTGGGCCATCCCGCTGTCGCTGCTGGCCTGCGTGCTGCTGGCGTTTTTCGACAAAATCAGCATTGCCGCGCTGTTTTCTGATGGCCATTTCCAGCAGGCGATGGGCATCGATTTTGACACCACGCGCCTCGGCATTCTGATGAGCGCCTTCCTGTTGAGCTACGGCTTTTCATCGGTCTTTCTCAGTGGGCTGGGGGACAAAATCGCCCCGCTGCGCCTGCTCACCGGGATGATGGTGGTGTGGTGCGTGCTGATGGTGGCAATGGGCTTTACCCATAACTACACGCTGATGATCGTGCTGCGCATTCTGCTGGGCGTGGCGGAGGGGCCGCTGTTCCCGCTGGCCTTCGCCATTGTGCGCCACAACTTCCCACAGCATTTGCAGGCGCGCGCCACCATGCTGTGGCTGCTGGGCACGCCGGTAGGGGCGGCGATTGGCTTCCCGCTCTCACTCTGGCTGCTGAACACCTTCGGCTGGCAGAGCACCTTCTTCGTGATGGCGATGCTGACCGTACCGGTGCTGATCTTCGTGCGCGTCGGTCTGCGCGGGATCCGTCTGGAGGCGAAAAGCGGTACGTCACAGACCTCCCGGGACGAACGGCGTGCTGCACGGCGCGAGCTGTTTGTCAGCCCGCACTTCTGGATTATCTGCATCTTTAACATCGCTTTCCTGACCTACCTGTGGGGCATTAACGGCTGGCTGCCGGGCTACCTGATCAAGGGGAAGGGCATTCATCTGGAGCATGCGGGCTGGCTGTCGTCGATGCCGTTCATCGCCATGCTGGCGGGGGAAGTGATTGGCGCATGGCTCTCTGACTGGGTCGATAAGCGCGCAGCGGCCTGCTTCATCTCCATGGCGGGGGCCGCTGTCGGGCTCACGGCCGTAATGCACCTCGATACCCCGCTGACCATCATTGCGGCGATGAGCTTCAGCACATTCATGTGGGGCACCGGGGCACCCAACATTTTCGCCCTGCTGGCAAAGGCCACCCATCCACGGGTGAGCGCCACGGCGGGCGGCATTTTCAACGGGCTGGGAAACTTTGCGGGCGCGCTGTCGCCAGCGGTGATGGGCGCGCTTATCGCCTTCACCCACAGCATGGATTCCGGGCTGATTTTTCTGGCGGTGATGGCGGCGGTGGGCTGCGTCCTGTTACTGCCGCTGCTGAGACGTTACTGAGGAGAGTGTCATGACTGATTCAACCGCAACCAACCCATCTGGCATCAAACCTGACCACCTGACGATGGAAGAGTGGGTCGAGTCCCGTATTGCGCGCTTTGAGGGCCGTAAATACGACTGGAACGCGCTGAAGTTCCAGGCCGATTTTGACCCGAAATACCGCCGCGCGCAGATGCGCTATATCGGCACCGGCGCTACCGGCGTGGCGAGCGACACCAACACCGTACAGGCGGAGCATTTTACCTTTTCCACCATGGTACTGCCGTCGAAGTGCGAAGGGCCGCTGCACCTGCACGACGATGTGGAAGAGGTGTTCTTCATGCTCAAAGGGCAGATCACGCTGATGATCCAGGACGGCGATAACTACACCGAAACCGTGCTGCGCGAGCGTGACCTGATCTCCGTTCCGCCGGGGATCTATCGCGGGCTGTTTAACCACGGCGAAGAAGAGGCGCTGATGTGCGTCATGCTGGGCACCAACAAGCCGGAAATTCCGACCTACCCGGCGGACCATCCGCTCTCGAAAGTGAAGCGGAACTAAGGGGGCATGATGACGGGTTTTCGTGAACAGGGAAGCGGCATTCCGCTGATGCTGCTGCACGGGATCAGCTCTGGCGCAGCCTCCTGGCACAAGCAGATGGCGCTGAACGGTTTTCGCGTGCTGGCGTGGGACATGCCCGGTTATGGCGAAAGCCCGATGCTGGCCGCGGAACGGGCGAACGCGGGGGATTACGCCGATGCGCTGGCGGCGATGCTTGACCGGGCTGGCGTGTGGCAGGTGGTGCTGGTGGGCCATTCACTCGGGGCACTGGTTGCCAGCGCCTTTGCGGCGAAATATCCGGATCGTGTGCTGCATCTGGTGCTGGCGGACGCCGCGCAGGGTTACGGCCAGGCCGCGCCGGAGCAGCGCGAGCAGGTCTGGCGCAGTCGCGAGCAGCAGATGGCACTCGGTGGCGAAATCCTCGCGCAAACCCGCGCCGCAAAACTGCTGCGTCCCGGCGCGCGTGAAGCGGATATCGCCACCGTGGCAGCGGGCATGCGCAGGCTTCGCCCCGAGGGCTACCTCGCCGCCGCGTGGATGCTGGCGCACGACGATATTCATGGCTGGCTGAAGCGCTATTCAGGCAACTTTGAAGTGTGGTGCGGCGAGCAGGATGCGATCACGCAACCCGAGCTGGTGCAGGGGCTGGCGCTGCGCTACGGCATGCCGTTTATCGCCATTGCCCAGGCGGGACATGCCAGCTATCTCGATAACGACGCGTTTTTTAACCAACAGCTTTTACGTATTAACGAAGAGGTGCGCGATGAATGCACAAATTGACGGACGCGTAGCGGTCGTCACCGGCGGTTCTTCTGGTATTGGCTTTGAAACGCTACGCCTGCTGCTGGGCGAGGGGGCAAAAGTGGCCTTCTGTGGCCGCGATCCGGATCGCCTCGCCAGCGCCCATGCCGCGCTGCATAACGAATACCCCGACGGGGAGGTTTTCTCTTATCGCTGCGACGTGCTGAACGCTGACGAGATGCAGGCCTTCGCGGATGCCGTTCAGGTGCGCTTTGGTGCCGTGGACATGCTGATCAACAACGCCGGGCAGGGATACGTAGCGCACTTCCATGACACCCCGCGCGAGGCGTGGCTGCATGAAGCTGAACTCAAACTGTTTGGCGTGATCAACCCGGTGCAGGCGTTTCAGCCTTTGCTGGAGCAGTCCGACATCGCTTCCATCACCTGCGTGAACTCCCTGCTGGCGCTGCAGCCGGAGGAGCACATGATTGCCACCTCAGCCGCCCGCGCTGCGCTGCTGAATATGACGCTGACGCTCTCAAAAGAGCTGGTGGGCAAAGGCATCCGCGTGAATTCGATATTGCTTGGCATGGTGGAGTCCGGGCAGTGGCTGCGTCGCTTTGAAAACCGGACAGACAAAAGCCAGAGCTGGCCGGAGTGGACAGCGGAGATCGCCCGCAAACGCGGTATTCCGATGGCGCGCCTCGGCAAGCCGCAGGAGCCCGCGCAGGCGCTGCTGTTCCTCGCCTCGCCGCTGGCTTCGTTTACCACCGGTGCGGCACTGGACGTTTCCGGCGGCTTTTGCCGCCATCTGTAAGGACACATCATGAAAAAGATTATGTTGATTGGTTTTGGCGCCATGGCGCAGGCGGTGATTGAGCGCCTGCCCGCTGGCGTGGCTATCGGCTGGATTGTGGCGCGCGAGGCCCATCATGCGGCGATTCACGCGCAGTTTGGTGATGCGGTAGTGGCATTGACCTCACCGCTGGAATGCGCGCAAACGCCCGACCTGGTGCTGGAGTGCGCCAGCCAGCAGGCGGTAGCGCAGTACGGTGAGGATATTTTACGTCGCGGCTGGCATCTGGCGGTTATTTCGACCGGCGCACTGGCGGACAGCGCGCTCGAACAGCGCCTGCTCAACGCCGGCGGCAGACTGACGCTGCTCTCCGGGGCGGTAGCCGGTATCGACGGGCTGGCGGCGGCAAAAGAGGGCGGGCTGGCGCGCGTGACCTACCAGTCGCGTAAAAGCCCGGCCAGCTGGCGCGGCAGCTATGCCGAGCAGCTTATCGATCTTAATTCGGTATCTGCTGCGCAGGTCTTTTTTGAAGGCAGCGCCCGCGAGGCGGCACGACTGTTTCCGGCCAACGCCAACGTGGCGGCCACCGTGGCACTCGGCGGCGTGGGAATGGACGACACGCGCGTACAGCTGATGGTCGACCCGTCAACGAAACGTAACACCCACACGCTGCACGTTGAAGGCGCGTTTGGTGAATTCCATCTGGAGCTAAGCGGCCTGCCGCTTGCCTCTAACCCGAAAACCTCCACCCTGGCGGCACTCAGCGCGGTACGCGCCTGCCGCGAGCTGGCCATGAGCTGAGGAGTGACGATGGACGATCTGAAGATATTTATCGGCGGCCAGTGGCGACACGGTGGTGGCAACCCGATGCAGAGCTATTTCCCGGCAGACGGGTCGATCAACGCGACGTTGAATGCGGCCAGTCCCGACGATCTGCATGACGCGATCGAGGCCGGCGAGCGCGCGTGGCGCGATCCCGCCTGGCGCCACAGCCTGCCGCATACACGGGCGAAGATCCTGCACAAGGTGGCAGATCTCATTGAATCCCGCGTCGACGAGCTGGCGCAGATGCAGAGCCGCGATAACGGCAAGCCGCTGGCGGAGGCCCGCGGGCTGGTAATGAGCGCGGCGGGAACGGCGCGCTACTTCGCCGCCGCCTGCGAGCTGCTGGAAGGGGAACTTCCGACGCCGCGCCAGCCGGATTTACTGACCCTGAGCCGCTATGAGCCGCTCGGCGTGGTGGCGGCCATCACGCCGTGGAACTCGCCGATTGCCAGCGAGATGCAGAAGGTCGCTCCGGCCATTGCCGCGGGTAACGCGGTGATCCTCAAGCCCGCCGAAGCCACGCCGCTGATGGCGCTGGAGCTGGCGCGGATATTTGAACAGGCCGGGCTGCCCGCCGGGCTGCTGAGCGTGCTACCGGGCAAAGGCTCGGTGATTGGCGACGCGCTGGCACGCCACCCTAAGGTACGCAAAATTTCCTTTACCGGCGGTACCACCACGGGCCGTCACCTGGCCCACGTGGCGGCGGAAAAACTGATCCCGGCATCGCTGGAGCTGGGCGGAAAATCGCCGACTATCGTGCTGGAGGATGCGGATATCGATCAGGCCGCGCGCGGGATCTGCTACGGCATTTTCAGCTCGGCGGGGCAGGCGTGCATCGCCGGTTCACGGCTGTTTATCCACGAGAGCCTTTACGCCCCGCTGATGGCGCGGCTGCTGGAGTTAACCCGCGGTCTGCGCGTCGGACATCCGTTTACCGACGGTGTCCACGTTGGGCCGCTGATCAATGAAAAACATCGTCAGAGCGTACAGGCGTACGTTGAGCTGGCAAAGCGTGAAGGGGGCCGCGTGCTGTGCGGTGGAGAGATCCCGGCCGATCCCACGCTGGCAGGCGGCAGCTTCTTCCTGCCAACGATTATTGAAGGGCTGAGCAACAGCGCCCGTGTCTGCCAGGAGGAGATCTTTGGCCCGGTGCTGGTGGCGATGCCGTTTCGCGATGAAACCTCGCTTATCCGCGAGGCCAACGACTCGGTTTACGGCCTGGCCGCCGGGATCTGGACACGCGATACCGGACGCGCACTGCGCTTAAGTGAGCAGCTTGAGGCCGGCACGGTGTGGATCAACACCTACAAAGTGTTTGCGATTTCGACCCCGTTCGGGGGCTTTAAAGAGAGCGGTCTGGGCCGCGAGAAGGGCATTCAGGGGCTGAAAGCCTGGATGCAGCAAAAGAGCATTTATCTGGCGACGGGTAACAGCGTCAACCACTGGTGCGACTGAGAAAGGGTGAGCAATGAGCGAAATGATAACCGTCGGCGACGCCATCGCCAGAACGCTGGAGCAGTATCAGGTTGAGGCCATCTACGGCGTCATCTCCATTCACAACCTGCCCATCGCGGATGCAGTAGGGCAGCGCGGCAACATCCGCTTTGTACCGGCACGCGGCGAAGCGGGGTCTGTCACCATGGCTGATGCCCACGGACGTTTTTCCGGCCTTGGCGTGGCGCTGACCAGCACCGGCGCGGGCGCGGGTAACGCCGTAGGCGCGCTGGTGGAGGCGATGAACGCCTGCACGCCGCTGCTGCACCTGACCGGGCAGGTAGAAAAAGCCTGGCTGGATGCCGACACCGGGTTTATCCATGAAACCCGCGACCAGCTGACTTTCCTGAAGGCCAGCTCAAAACGGGCGTATCGCATCAGCAATGCCAGTCAGGCGATAGCGATTTTGCATAAAGCGATTCAGGAGGCGCAGACGCCGCCGTGCGGGCCGGTCTCCGTGGAGATCCCGATTGATATTCAGGGCGCGAAAATTCCGCTGTCGCTGGTGACCGCTCCGGTGAAACCGGCGTCGGTTTCGCCGGTAGATGTCGGGAGTGTTAATGCGCTTTGGGCGCAACTCAAGCAGGCGAAACAGCCGCTGCTGTGGCTGGGCGGCGGTGCGCTGGGCTGCGCGGACGCAGTGAAAAAGCTGGCGGATGCAGGTATCACCGTGATCTCCAGTACTCACGCGCGCGGCGTGCTGCCGGACAGCCATCGCGCCAGCCTGCGGGCATTTCACAACTCGCCATCGGTTGAAGCGCTGATCGCGCAGTGTGACTTTACGCTGATCGCCGGTTCACGTCTGCGCAGCAATGAGACCCGTTCATGGACGCTCGAACTGCCTTCTCCGCGCGTACAGATCGATATCGACCCGGCGGCGGCAAGCCGTAACTATCTGATGGATAACACGCTGGTAGCCGACTGCTCAGCGTTGCTGAGCGCGCTGGCTGAAAAAGCACAGGGGCGTGAATGGGGGAATGCTCAGTGGGATGGTCTGGTTCAGGAGGCAGTGACACAGGCAGAACGTGGGCTGCGTGAACAGTGCGGTGCCTATGCGCAACTCAACGATGCCATAGAGAAAGCGCTACCTGAAGATGGTCTGCTGGTGCGCGATATTACCGTTTCCGGTAGCTTGTGGGGCAGCCGACTGTTCCGCGCCAGGGGGCCGCTGATGAATATTCACTCTCTGGCCGGGGCAATTGGCATGGGCCTGCCGATGGCGATTGGCACCGCGATTGCCAACCCACAACGCAAAGTGGTGGGGTTGGTGGGGGACGGCGGTCTGAGCCTGAATCTGGGCGAACTGGCGACGCTGGCGCAGGAGAAGGCCAACGTGACGTTGCTTATCATGAATGACGGCGGCTACGGCGTTATGCGCGGTATACAGGACAAGTATTTCAGTGGCCGTCAGTACTATAACGAGCTGCATACGCCGGACTTTACCCTGTTGGCACAGGCGATTGGCCTGCAGGCATGGAGCGTTGAGCGGGCAGAGGATTTTGATGCGGTGATGACGGAAGCGCTGGCGATGCCGGGACCGTCGGTAGTGGAAGTGCGGATGGGACAAATTGGCGCGCTGAAGTTTGCCGGGCCGCCGCAGAAAACGCTTTACTAGCTGTTTTTCCCTCACCCCGGCCCTCTCCCAAAGGGAGAGGGTGATCGCGTTCCCTCTCCCTTTGGGCTGAGGAATCCCCAGAAAATTAGATATGGATAAATGGTTGTTTATTGTTCAAAAATGGAGCTAAAAACAACCGATAACTCGACAGAAGATGCACATTTATGAGCGTTTTCTGTCTGTCTACGAGCTGAGTGAATCTAACTGCTCGCAAAATATTCATTCTAATCCTCTGAAACCACTAATAAAAAATTAGTGGGGATTCCTCAGCCCTTTGGGAGAGGGTTAGGGTGAGGGGACAAACTCAGAACACGTTAAACGGGTATTCCACGTAAGCGCGGATCTCATCCCCGCCCACGTTGTAATCGCTGGCGTTGCTGGAGACGCGCAGTACGGAATAACGCAGTTTCAGCTTCAGATCTTTCGCCGGGCCGTCCTGCACCTGATACTGGATCTGGTTAAACCATTCATGCTCTTTGCCGTTACTGGTTTCAGCGGTTTTAATGTTGTCGCCACGCACGTAGGCGGTAGTCCAGCTCAGACCCGGCAAACCGAGACCGCCAAAGTCCAGCCCGTAAGACGCCTGCCATGAACGTTCGTCTTCACCATTAAAATCAGACCAGTAGGAGTTCGCCAGCCAGATGGTGTTGCCGCCGTCACCAACACCGCCCTGGTCGCGGTAGCCGCCATAGTTGTAGCCGGTGCTTCCGCTGCTCTGCTGGTACGCCACTTTGAACGTATGGATATCCCAGATGTAGCTCGCCGCCAGGCTCCAGATGGTGTTGCTGCGGCCCGTGTCGAGGCTGTCCGCGTAGCCCTGATCCAGACGCGAGTTGTAGCCGTTAAAATCGAGTACCAGCTGCTGGCCAGTGCTGAACGGCTGTTTGAAATTCATGCCCAGATATTGCTTGTTCATCACCTCTTCATTATGGGAGGCGTACAGCGCGCCGCTGAACTGGTCATTGAACTGGTAGCTCGCCCCGCCGAAAGAGAAGCCCTTGAGGCCGCTGTCGTGGCGATCGTCACTTTTACGCTGCTCGTCGGTGAAATAACCGGCGTTGATTTCCAGACCGTCGATCTCTTTAGAAGTCAGCATGGTGCCGGTGTAGCTTTCAAACAGCAGGCGGGAGCTGTCGGCGTTAATGATTGGCAGCTCGGGACGCTGATTACCGTAGCTGAGTACGGTATTCGAGATGCGCATTTTGGCGGTCGCGCCAAATTTCGCCAGATCGGATTTTGCGCGTCCGTCGTCTTCCTGTTTAAAGAAGTCAATGCCACCTGCGCCGCTCTTACCGCGGCCGCCGTCCAGACGCACGCCATACTGCGCAATGCCGTCTACGCCAAAGCCAACCACTCCTTCGGTATAACCTGATTCAAAGGTGGCGATGATACCCTGACCCCATTCTGCTTTATCCTGCTGGCCCTGATGATAATCACGGCTGATATACGCATTGCGTAAAAACAGATCTAAATGGCTGTCATTAATAAAACCCTGGCTGTCTGATTGTTGGCTTGCAACGGCAGGTAATGTGACAAATATGCTTAACGCAACTAACGATAATTCTTTTTTCACGGAGGGAACGTCTCTGTCTTAATATATTAATTTGAATTACTGCGGATTCGATAATTACCCGAAAAGTAACCGATTGCAATAATTATGTGACCAGACATTTCAATGGTGAAGGGCAGGTGTGACGGGGCTTTTGTGGGTGTTACCGATATGTGCGGTTAAGTTAGCAATTCATGCGAAATAAAAAGGAGGCAAATTTGCCTCCTTCCAAAATTATTTAATTCCGTCTGCGGCCATACGGTCGCGAATATGTTGTGCACGCGCTTCTGAGGCGGGGTGATCGTCAAACATGGAGCTTTGACGTCCGGCTTCCAGTTTAGCCAGCTTTTCAAAACTGGTGGCTAAACCTGCTGGATTGATACCGCGTTTGCGCAACAGATCGTAGGAGTAGTCATCCGCTTCGGACTCCTGACGTTGAGAGAACTGGGAGTTAACCAGCTTTTCGCCCACATCGCCAAGCTGTGACTGGGACAGGCTGCCCACAATACCGCCCGCAGAAGCCGCCGCCGCGCGGATGGCGTTAGTGCCTAAGGCGACCTGCATCCCTTTCTTCACGTGGCCGAGGGCAACGTGGCCCATTTCATGGCCGATCACCGCTTCCACTTCGTTGTCGGTCATCATGTCCATTAACCCGCTGTAAACGCGGATACAGCCGTTTGCCATGGCAAAGGCGTTCACGTCTTTCGCGACGTACACTTTATAGTTCACCGGCTGACCGTTAATGTTATCGCCAAGCGCAGAGGCAATTTTATTCAGACGCTGCGTGTAGGGACTGTTGGCCGGGGCAATCGTAGCCTTTCCATCCATATCTTTACAGGCCTGGTCGCTCAGGGCTTTAACCTGCGCGTCGCTCAGGGAATAGGCCTGAAAAGCTTCTGCGCCTGAGGACATCAGGCCGTTAGAATCCATATTCTGACAACCGCTCAGCAGGAACGTTGTACCCAGGGCCAGCACTAATGCACGCATTTTCATGAGGTTGCTTCCGTACTCGTTAATCTGAATAAAATCCGAAAAGTACACCGACAGCGAAGCCGGGGTCGGGCTAAGTATAAGGAATATCGACGGGCCCGGGCGAGCAGATTGCGCAACATGCGAGCATGATCCAGAGATTTCTTAAGCGGCAAAAGAATGCTCCATGTACATGGCATGCCGCTTGGGTTACATTGTTGGCACTTTTTTCCGGCGTAGCCCAAAACGCGCTGTCGTCAAGGGCATGGCCTTTAACAGTCCGATCTGGAGTTAAAATGTCCTCACGTAAAGAGCTTGCTAATGCTATTCGTGCGCTGAGCATGGACGCAGTACAGAAAGCCAAATCTGGCCACCCAGGGGCCCCTATGGGTATGGCTGATATCGCCGAAGTCCTGTGGCGTGATTTCCTGAACCACAACCCGCAGAACCCGGCATGGGCTGACCGCGACCGTTTCGTGCTGTCTAACGGCCACGGCTCAATGCTGATCTACAGCCTGCTGCACCTCACTGGCTACGATCTGCCTATCGAAGAGCTGAAAAACTTCCGTCAGCTGCACTCCAAAACCCCGGGTCACCCGGAAGTGGGTTACACCGCAGGTGTTGAAACCACGACCGGCCCACTGGGTCAGGGTATTGCGAACGCGGTGGGTATGGCGATTGCTGAGAAGACTCTGGCGGCGCAGTTCAACCGTCCTGGTCACGACATTGTTGACCACTTCACCTACGCGTTCATGGGCGACGGTTGCATGATGGAAGGCATTTCTCATGAAGTGTGCTCACTGGCAGGTACCCTGAAGCTGGGCAAACTGGTGGCGTTCTATGACGACAACGGTATCTCCATCGACGGTCATGTTGAAGGCTGGTTCACTGATGACACTGCGGCACGTTTCGAAGCCTACGGCTGGCACGTTGTGCGTGGTGTTGATGGTCATAATGCTGACTCGATTAAACGTGCAATTGAAGAAGCGCGTGCGGTAACGGACAAACCGTCCCTGCTGATGTGCAAAACCATCATCGGTTTCGGTTCACCGAACAAAGCGGGCACCCACGATTCTCACGGTGCGCCACTGGGCGACGCGGAAATCGCGCTGACCCGTGAAGCGTTGGGCTGGAAACACCCTGCATTCGAAATCCCATCTGAAATCTATGCCCAGTGGGATGCCAAAGAAGCGGGTCAGGCGAAAGAAGCGGCCTGGAACGAGAAGTTCGCGGCTTACGCTAAAGCCTTCCCACAGGAAGCGGCTGAATTCACCCGTCGTATGAAAGGTGAAATGCCGTCTGACTTCGACGCGAAAGCGAACGAGTTCATCGCTAAGCTGCAGGCGAACCCATCTAAAATCGCCAGCCGTAAAGCGTCTCAGAATGCGATCGAAGCGTTCGGTCCATGGCTTCCAGAATTCCTCGGCGGCTCCGCTGACCTGGCACCGTCTAACCTGACCCTGTGGTCTGGCTCTAAGCCAATCAACGAAGATGCGGCCGGTAACTACATCCATTATGGTGTACGTGAATTCGGTATGACCGCTATCGCGAACGGTATCTCCCTGCACGGTGGTTTCCTGCCGTACACCTCTACCTTCCTGATGTTCGTGGAATATGCCCGTAACGCCGTGCGTATGGCTGCGCTGATGAAACAGCGTCAGGTGATGGTTTATACCCACGACTCCATTGGTCTGGGCGAAGATGGTCCAACTCACCAGCCGGTAGAGCAGGTTGCTTCTCTGCGTGTCACCCCGAACATGAGCACATGGCGTCCATGTGACCAGGTGGAATCTGCAGTGGCATGGAAATACGGCGTTGAGCGTCAGGACGGTCCAACCGCGCTGATCCTCTCCCGTCAGAACCTGGCACAGCAGGATCGTACCGAAGAGCAGCTGGCGAACATCGCCCGCGGTGGCTACGTGCTGAAGGATTGCGCGGGACAGCCAGAGCTGATCTTCATCGCAACCGGTTCTGAAGTTGAGCTGGCTGTTGCAGCCTGGGACAAACTGACTGCCGAAGGCGTTAAAGCGCGCGTGGTTTCCATGCCGTCTACCGATGCGTTCGACAAGCAGGATGCTGCTTACCGTGAATCCGTACTGCCTAAAGCCGTTTCCGCACGCGTGGCGGTTGAAGCGGGTATCGCTGACTACTGGTTCAAATACGTGGGCCTGAACGGCGCTATCGTCGGTATGACCACCTTCGGTGAATCTGCTCCGGCAGAGCAGCTGTTCGAAGAGTTCGGCTTCACCGTTGAGAACGTTGTCGCTAAGGCTAAAGAACTGCTGTAATTGCCGTTTTGCCCGGTGGCGCTTACGCTTACCGGGCCTACAAATGGCTCTAAAGTAGGCCGGGTAAGCGCTAACGCGCCACCCGGCTTTTTTGTAAGCATTATTCCACCTAAAATGTGACGCAAGTCATATAGCTCGCTTATTCATCTGGACAGACATTCCTTTTATTCCCCGATTCGCTTATTCTTGCTGAAGCGTTTCAGTCGATTAAATGTTCGACAATTGACCAATCAATCGCAGTTTGTGATAGCAAAGATTCCCCTTCGGGCGTAGCTGGATTACTCTTTCAGCCACCTCGAACTCAGGGATAGCTTTGCAGGAGATCTATGACCGTACGCGTAGCGATTAATGGCTTCGGTCGCATCGGGCGCAACGTGGTTCGTGCTTTATATGAATCCGGGCGTCGGGCGGAAATTACCGTGGTGGCAATCAATGAACTGGCGGATGCTGCGGGCATGGCGCATTTATTGAAATATGACACCAGCCACGGACGCTTTGCCTGGGACGTGCGCCAGGAAAGGGATCAACTGTTTGTCGGTGACGATACGATCCGCGTACTGCATGAGCGCAGTATTGCCGCGCTACCGTGGCGTGAACTGGGTGTGGATGTGGTGCTTGACTGTACCGGCGTATATGGCAACCGCGAACACGGCGAAGCGCATCTCACCGCCGGCGCGAAAAAAGTCCTGTTCTCTCATCCCGGCAGTAACGACCTCGACGCAACGGTCGTTTTCGGCGTCAATCAGCATGAGCTGCAAGCCGAACACCGTATTGTCTCCAACGCCTCCTGCACCACCAACTGCATTATTCCGGTCATTAAACTGTTAGACGATGCATATGGCATTGAATCCGGCACCGTGACCACGATTCACTCCGCCATGCACGATCAGCAGGTCATTGACGCCTACCACCCGGATTTACGACGCACGCGTGCTGCGAGCCAGTCAATCATCCCGGTGGACACAAAACTGGCTGCCGGGATCACCCGAATTTTCCCGCAGTTTAATGACCGTTTCGAAGCGATTGCCGTGCGTGTACCGACGATAAACGTCACCGCAATTGACCTCAGCGTGACGGTGAAAAAACCGGTAAAAGCCTGTGAAGTCAACCTGTTGCTGCAAAAAGCGGCACAGGGGGCATTTCATGGTATAGTTGACTATACGGAATTACCGTTGGTCTCAGTGGATTTTAACCACGACCCGCACAGCGCCATTGTTGATGGCACGCAAACGCGCGTCAGTGGCGCACACCTTATCAAGACGCTGGTCTGGTGTGATAACGAATGGGGCTTTGCTAACCGAATGCTCGACACCACGTTAGCAATGGCTGCCAAAGGTTTCAGGTAAGACGCATCGTGCGTCTGCAAAACTTTAAGAATCAACGAGAGGATTCACCATGTCTGTAATTAAGATGACCGATCTGGATCTGGCTGGTAAACGCGTTTTCATCCGTGCGGATCTGAACGTGCCAGTTAAAGATGGCAAAGTGACCAGTGACGCGCGTATCCGTGCATCTCTGCCAACCATCGAACTGGCTCTGAAGCAGGGTGCGAAAGTGATGGTGACCTCCCACCTGGGTCGTCCAACTGAAGGCGAGTACAACGAAGAGTTCTCTCTGCTACCGGTTGTTAATTACCTGAAAGACAAACTGTCCAGCCCGGTTCGCCTGGTGAAAGATTACCTGGATGGCGTGGAAGTGGCTGCCGGTGAGCTGGTGGTGCTGGAAAACGTTCGCTTCAACAAAGGCGAGAAGAAAGACGACGAAGCACTCTCCAAAAAATACGCGGCGCTGTGCGACGTATTCGTAATGGATGCATTCGGTACTGCACACCGTGCGCAGGCGTCTACCCACGGTATCGGTAAATTCGCAGACGTTGCGTGCGCTGGTCCTCTGCTGGCTGCGGAACTGGATGCGCTGGGTAAAGCACTGAAAGAGCCTGCTCGTCCAATGGTTGCCATCGTGGGTGGTTCTAAAGTTTCTACCAAACTGACCGTTCTGGATTCCCTGTCTAAAATCGCTGACCAGCTGATCGTTGGCGGTGGTATCGCGAACACCTTCGTTGCCGCTCAGGGCCACAACGTTGGTAAATCCCTGTATGAAGCAGACCTGGTTGACGAAGCCAAACGCCTGCTGGGCACCTGTGATATCCCGGTTCCGACCGATGTTCGCGTTGCCACTGAGTTCTCCGAAACGGCGACTGCTACCCTGAAATCTGTAAACGACATCAAAGATGAAGAGCAGATTCTGGACCTGGGCGACGTTTCTGCACAGAAACTGGCTGAAATCCTGAAAAACGCAAAAACTATCCTGTGGAACGGTCCTGTTGGCGTGTTCGAATTCCCGAACTTCCGTAAAGGGACTGAAATTGTTGCTAACGCTATCGCAGACAGCGAAGCGTTCTCTATCGCAGGCGGTGGTGACACCCTGGCAGCAATCGACCTGTTCGGTATCGCTGACAAAATCTCCTACATCTCCACTGGTGGCGGCGCATTCCTCGAATTCGTGGAAGGCAAAGTTCTGCCAGCAGTAGCAATGCTCGAAGAGCGCGCTAAGAAGTAAGCCATTCAAGGGCAGGGAAACCTGCCCAATTTTCAGCGCGCTTTAAGAGCTCGCACCTTTTCTAACGGCCGAAGATACAGGACTAAGCAACATGTCTAAAATTTTTGATTTCGTAAAACCTGGCGTGATCACTGGTGATGACGTTCAGAAAGTGTTCCAGGTAGCTAAAGAAAACAACTTTGCTCTGCCAGCAGTTAACTGCGTGGGTACTGACTCCATCAACGCCGTACTGGAAACCGCTGCAAAAGTTAAAGCACCGGTTATCGTACAGTTCTCTAACGGCGGCGCTGCGTTCATCGCAGGTAAAGGCGTGAAAACTGACATTCCTCAGGGTGCTGCAATCCTGGGCGCTATCTCTGGTGCGCACCACGTACACCAGATGGCTGAACACTACGGTGTTCCAGTTATCCTGCACACTGACCACTGCGCGAAGAAACTGCTGCCGTGGATCGACGGTCTGCTGGACGCGGGTGAAAAACACTTCGCGGCTACCGGTAAGCCACTGTTCTCTTCTCACATGATCGACCTGTCTGAAGAGTCTCTGGAAGAGAACATCGAGATCTGCTCCAAATACCTGGCGCGCATGTCCAAAATGGGCATGACCCTGGAAATCGAACTGGGTTGCACCGGCGGTGAAGAAGACGGCGTGGACAACAGCCACATGGACGCTTCTGCTCTGTACACTCAGCCAGAAGACGTTGATTACGCTTACACCGAGCTGAGCAAAATCAGCCCACGCTTCACCATTGCAGCGTCCTTCGGTAACGTTCACGGCGTTTACAAACCAGGTAACGTGGTTCTGACCCCAACCATCCTGCGTGACTCTCAGGAATACGTGTCCAAGAAACACAACCTGCCGCACAACAGCCTGAACTTCGTCTTCCACGGCGGTTCCGGTTCTTCTGCTCAGGAAATCAAAGACTCCGTAAGCTACGGCGTAGTGAAAATGAACATCGATACCGACACCCAGTGGGCAACCTGGGACGGTATCCTGCAGTACTACAAAGCGAACGAAGCTTACCTGCAGGGCCAGCTGGGCAACCCGAAAGGCGAAGACCAGCCGAACAAGAAATACTACGATCCACGCGTATGGCTGCGCGCAGCGCAGACGTCCATGGTGACCCGTCTGGAGCAGGCATTCAAAGAGCTGAACGCGATCGACGTTCTGTAATTTGAGCTGCTGACAGCATCAGGAGGCCCGCAAACGCGGGCCTTTTTTTATGCTTTTTCAATACCCTGTCAGATCGGTTTTTGTGATCTGTTTGGCTAAACTTGCGCTTTTTGTTTACCCTTTACGGACCTGCCTGTCTCCATGGGGGATGGATTTGTGTTTTGGTTTAACAAAAGGAAGAATAAATGGAACAACTCGATGTTGTAGACAGCATCAATAACGCCGGTAACTGGCTGGTGCGCAACCAGGCGCTGCTGCTGAGCTACGCCGTGAATATCGTCGCGGCGATTGCCATCATCATCGTCGGGATGATCGTGGCGCGTATTGTATCGAATGCGGTCAACCGGGTGATGGTAGCGCGACACATTGACGCTACGGTGGCTGACTTTCTCTCTGCGCTGGTGCGCTATGGCATCATCGCGTTTACGCTGATTGCTGCACTGGGGCGCGTGGGGGTACAAACGGCATCGGTGATCGCCGTGCTTGGTGCCGCGGGTCTGGCGATTGGTCTGGCATTACAGGGCTCGCTCTCGAACCTGGCGGCAGGCGTACTGCTGGTCACCTTCCGTCCATTCCGTTCCGGTGAGTATGTTGATCTGGGCGGCATTGCCGGTACCGTACTGCAGGTACAAATTTTCTCTACCACTCTGCGTACCGTTGACGGGCGTATCGTTGTGGTCCCGAACGGCAAAATCATCGCGGGCAACATTATTAACTTTTCTCGCGAGCCGGTTCGCCGTAACGAGTTAATTATCAGCGTGGCGTATGATTCCGATATTGATCAGGTGAAATCGCTGATTGCTAACATTATCGCCTCCGACG
Organism: Enterobacter cloacae complex sp. 394F7; assembly: GCF_057320385.1. Lineage (NCBI taxonomy): Bacteria > Pseudomonadati > Pseudomonadota > Gammaproteobacteria > Enterobacterales > Enterobacteriaceae > Enterobacter > Enterobacter cloacae complex sp. 394F7. Next base: position 267,028 of record NZ_JBXWCS010000006.1, read on the forward strand.
ATCGCATTCTGAAGGACAAAGAGCAGACCGTGCGCCTGCACGAGCTGGGTGCTTCCTCTATTAACTTCGTGGTGCGTATCTGGAGCAAAAGCAGCGATCTGCAAAACGTGTACTGGGACGTGCTGGAGCGCATTAAGCGCGAGTTTGACGCCAACGGCATCAGCTTCCCGTATCCGCAGATGGACGTAAACGTCAAAAAAGTAAAAGAAGCCGAATAACGTCACCCGTAGGCCCGGTAAGCGCTAGCGCCACCGGGCTTTTATTTTATTAGCTATGCTAATACCCAATTAATATTATCAATTTCCTCTAATGTTCTTCTCGCAGTATAGTCTGCTCCAAAGACAATTCTGCGAGATAAATGTCATGTTATCGTATTATTTTCAGGGGCTTGCGTTAGGCGCAGCCATGATCCTTCCCCTCGGTCCGCAAAATGCGTTTGTCATGAACCAGGGGATTCGCCGCCAGTATCATCTGATGATTGCCCTGCTGTGTGCGGTAAGCGATTTACTGCTGATTTGTGCCGGGATTTTTGGCGGGAGTGCGCTGCTGATGCAGTCACCCTGGCTGTTGGCGCTGGTGACCTGGGGCGGGGTCGCCTTCCTGCTGTGGTACGGATTCGGTGCGTTAAAAACGGCAATGAGCAGTAACCTGGAGCTGGCCAGCGCCGAAGTGATGAAGCAGGGGCGCTGGAAGATCATCGTCACCATGCTGGCGGTAACGTGGCTTAACCCGCACGTCTATCTCGACACGTTTGTGGTGCTCGGGAGCCTGGGTGGGCAACTGGACGTTGAGCCGAAGCGCTGGTTTGCCCTGGGCACGGTGAGCGCCTCCTTCCTCTGGTTCTTTGGCCTCGCCATTCTGGCGGCGTGGCTGGCACCCCGTTTGCGTACCGCTAAAGCCCAGCGGATCATCAACACGCTGGTGGGCGTGGTGATGTGGGTCATTGCCTTTCAGCTGGCGAAAGAGGGGATTCATCATGTTCAGGGATTGTTCAACTAAGCGTTGTCTTATGGACAACTGAGCAGGACCCGCTAAGCTTGCTGGCATGCGCCCTGTTGTTGGGGCACTCTTCGCAACATGGAGGAATGACAGTGAAGTTTAACGTGATGGCCCTGGCGGCATTAGTAAGTTTGGGTGCGGTGTCTGTTCAGGCGAATGAATTGCCAAATGGTCCGCACATCGTCACTTCCGGCACCGCCAGCGTGGATGCGGTACCGGATGTTGCGACGCTGGCAATTGAAGTCAACGTGGCCGCGAAGGATGCCGCTTCCGCCAAGAAGCAGGCTGACGATCGTGTTGCGCAATATCTCTCTTTCCTGGAGCAGAACGGTGTTGCCAAAAAAGACATCAGCTCTGCGAACCTGCGTACTCAGCCTGATTACGACTACCAGAACGGCAAAAGTATCCTGAAAGGCTATCGCGCTGTGCGTAGCGTTGAGGTGACCGTCCGCCAGCTGGATAAGCTGAACTCCCTTCTGGATGGCGCGCTGAAGGCGGGTCTGAACGAAATTCGTTCCGTCTCACTGGGCGTTGCGCAACCGGAGAAATACAAAGACGAAGCGCGTAAAGCGGCAATTGATGATGCGATGCATCAGGCGCAGCAGCTGGCCGCTGGCTTTAAGAGTAAGCTCGGCCCGGTGTATAGCGTGCGTTACCACGTCTCTAACTATCAGCCAAGCCCGATGGTACGGATGATGAAAGCCGATGCGGCGCCGGTATCTGCTCAGGAAAGTTATGAGCAGCCGACCATTCAGTTCGACGATCAGGTTGATGTGGTGTTCCAGCTGGAGCCGACGCAAACTCAACAAACTGAGACGGCTAAGGCGCAGTAATTTGCCCTCACCCTAACCCTCTCCCACAGGGAGAGGGAATTCAGGCGATTAATCCTGTCTCAACACCTTGTGCCCGTATGCCAGCAGCGCGTCGGTGACGTTGCGCATCATGCGGCTTTCCGGCGCAAAACGGTGCCAGTAAAGCATCCGGCGCTGATACAGCCCCGGCGTCAAATCAATCAGCTCACCGCTTTTCAACTCCTTTTCAATCTGCAGGTGCGGGATCATGCAGCAGGTGGTTCCCTGACGCGCAAGCTGCACGAAGGCTTCAGACGAGTTCACGATGTGGCACGGCACGCTGCCCGGCGGCAGATCGAAGTTTTGTTGCAGGAAAGCCTGATGCATATCGTCCAGATGGTCGAACGCCACGGCAGGCGCCTTAAGCAGCGCGGCGCGGGTGACGCCATTGGGGAAGTAGCGCTCCGCAAAGGCTTTTGAACCGACAAACAGGTAATCCAGCGCCCCCAGTTGATCCACCAGGCAGCTTGGCAGTGCCTGAGGCTGAATACTGACTGCCCCGACCACTTCACCGCGACGCAGGCGTTCCTGGGTGCGGGTTTCATCTTCAACCTGCAGATTCAGACGGATAGGGGAATCGGCCAGAACCGGGGCGAGGGCGGGCAGCAGCCAGGTTGCCAGACTGTCGGCGTTCACCGCCAGCGACAGCAGCAACGGCGTAGAACCCGTTTGTTCATCACCCAGCCATTCGTCTTCCAGCAGTTCAACCTGACGGAGCAGGGCGAGGAGCTTTTGTCCTTGCTCTGTTGGACGCGGTGGCACGGTACGCACCAGCAGTGGCTGCCCGAACATGTTTTCAAGCTGTTTGATACGCTGTGATACGGCGGACTGAGTAATACACAGCTTTTGCGCAGCGCGCTCAAAACCGCGTTCACGAATAACTGCATCAAGTGCCTGTAGTGTTCTGTAGTCCGGACGTTTCATTGCTCTGGCTTACTCCTTAATTTTGCTTAATCTGCACTATGACACAATTTTCCCTTTGTGGCAGACGAATTCCACCTCACGTGTTCTATAATGCGCCCTAAGTTTTCATACCACAGGCAAAACGATCATGACGCAGGATGAACTGAAAAAAGCAGTAGGATGGGCCGCGCTCCAGTACGTGCAACCGGGTACTATCGTCGGTGTGGGTACGGGGTCGACGGCGGCACACTTTATCGATGCGCTGGGCACGATGAAGGGGCAGATCGAGGGCGCGGTTTCGAGCTCCGATGCTTCCACGGAAAAGCTGAAAAGCCTCGGCATTACCGTTTTCGATCTGAACGAAGTGGACCGTCTGGGGATCTACGTTGATGGCGCGGATGAAATCAACGGGCATATGCAGATGATCAAAGGCGGCGGCGCAGCGCTGACGCGTGAAAAGATCATCGCCTCCGTGGCCGATAAATTCATCTGTATCGCGGATGCCTCCAAGCAGGTCGATATTCTGGGTAAATTCCCGCTGCCGGTTGAAGTGATCCCAATGGCGCGCAGCGCCGTGGCACGTGAGCTGGTAAAACTGGGCGGACGTCCTGAATACCGTCAGGGTGTGGTCACCGATAACGGCAACGTGATCCTCGATGTTCATGGCCTGGAAATTCTCGACGCGATCGCGCTCGAAAACGCCATCAACGGCATTCCGGGCGTGGTAACAGTAGGGTTATTCGCCAACCGTGGCGCGGATGTTGCGCTGATCGGCACGGCTGATGGCGTGAAAACCATCGTAAAATGATCTGACGGGGGGAGCACTCCCCCCGCTAAAAAAATTTTGAAAAGCTAAATTCGGTGACTTGTGTCACGTTTTTTGCCCCTCTCTTGCTGAACCTTCCGCATTCACAAATATTTACAGCATTTTACTCTGCTATTTTGCGCTGTATGACTTTTCTTCAGAGTGCCGACGCAAACGTTCATATTGCTGCAATAGTTTTTTTTGATATGTTGGCTAAGCGGATTTCAATCCAGCACAACATCAGTTCAGACAAAAAAACAGGGTCGGGTAAATGGCAAAGGTATCACTGGAGAAAGACAAGATTAAATTCCTGCTAGTAGAAGGCGTGCATCAAAAAGCACTTGATAGCCTTCGCGCGGCAGGTTACACCAACATCGAATTTCACAAAGGCGCGCTGGATACTGAAGAGCTGAAAGCGTCCATCCGTGATGCCCACTTCATCGGCCTGCGATCCCGTACTCACCTGACTGAAGATGTTATTGCGGCGGCGGAAAAGCTGGTCGCTATCGGCTGTTTCTGCATCGGTACCAACCAGGTTGACCTGAATGCTGCCGCAAAACGCGGTATCCCGGTCTTCAACGCCCCGTTCTCCAACACCCGTTCCGTGGCCGAGCTGGTGATTGGCGAACTGCTGCTGCTGCTGCGTGGTATTCCGGAAGCCAACGCCAAAGCCCACCGCGGCGTGTGGAACAAACTGGCCGCGGGCTCTTATGAAGCGCGCGGTAAAAAACTGGGTATCATCGGTTACGGCCACATTGGTACCCAACTGGGTATCCTGGCTGAATCCCTGGGCATGCATGTTTACTTCTACGACATTGAAAGCAAACTGCCGCTGGGGAACGCCACTCAGGTTCAACATCTTTCTGACCTGCTGAACATGAGCGACGTGGTAAGCCTGCATGTGCCGGAAAACGCCTCAACCAAAAACATGATGGGCGCGGAAGAGCTGGCGCTGATGAAGCCGGGTTCCCTGCTGATCAACGCCGCACGCGGTACGGTTGTCGACATTCCCGCGCTGTGCGATGCCCTGAAGCGTAAGCATCTGGCGGGGGCGGCTATCGACGTCTTCCCGACGGAGCCTGCAACCAACAGCGATCCATTTAACTCTCCGCTGTGCGAGTTCGACAACGTGATCCTGACGCCACACATCGGTGGCTCTACTCAGGAAGCGCAGGAGAACATCGGTCTGGAAGTGGCGGGTAAATTGAGTAAATACTCCGATAACGGTTCAACGCTCTCTGCCGTTAACTTCCCGGAAGTGTCGCTGCCGCTGCACGGTGGCCGTCGTCTGCTGCACATTCACGAAAACCGTCCGGGCGTGCTGACCGCCATCAACCAGATCTTTGCCGAGCAGAGCGTCAACATTGCCGCGCAGTATCTGCAAACCAACTCGCAGATGGGCTATGTGGTTATTGATATCGAAGCAGATGAAGATGTGGCCGAGAAAGCGCTGCAGAGCATGAAGGCCATTCCGGGGACGATTCGCGCGCGTCTGCTGTACTGAGGGTGTGAGATAAATGCAAAACGGTAACGATAGTTACCGTTTTTTATGTTTTCTCCCTCTCCCGGTGGGCTGAGGGTTCCCCAGAAAAATGAAAAGCACGATGAAGTGTGATCTACTGGTTGCGCTAACAAATCAGAAGAGACCTCATCGTGCCTTTACAGACAGTCTG